>JBPCVQ010000029.1:0-6284 GCA_051010395.1 Geminicoccaceae bacterium
ACTCTTTTCGTAACAGTAAGGAAAATTCGAACCATGTCCCAAGGCTTCACCGACGACCACCGCGACAAGTTGAGAACGATCAGCACCGCCACACTCGCCACCTGCTTGTTCAAGCGCGGCCTGCGCAACCAGTTCATTCAGGATGTCGGGCTGATCAATGCGGACGCGCCGCGGATGGTCGGCGAGGCCTACACGCTTCGCTACATTCCGGCACGAGAAGATCTGAATCCGATTACCGCCTTCGAGGATTGGGAGCATCCGCAACGAAAAGCCGTCGAGGAAATCCCGGCAGGCCGCGTCATGGTCTATGACAGCCGAAAGGATTTTCGTGCGGCGTCGGCGGGCAGCATTTTGATCAAGCGCATGATGACACGCGGGGCAGCAGGCGTGGTCACCGATGGCGGCTTTCGCGACGCAGCAGGTATAGCAGAGCTCGACTTTCCGGTCTTCCATCACCGCCCGTCCGCCCCCACCAACCTCACCATCAACCACGCGATCGACATCAACGTCCCCATCGGCTGTGGCGACGCTCCAGTCTTCCCCGGCGACATCATGGTCGGCGACGGTGACGGCGTCATTTGCCTGCCGGCGCATCTCGCAAGCGAGGTCGCCGAAGAAGCCTTCGAGATGACCGCTTATGAGGATTTCGTCGAGGAGCAGGTGGTTGCTGGCCGGCGCATCTTCGGTCTCTACCCGGCAAGCCCCGAGAGCCGCGCGGAGTTCGAGACCTGGCGGCAAAAGAAGGGGCGCTGAAGCTGAAGCACAGGAATGACGGTATCGCGATACACCTCTGGCCATGAGACATCGTGCTCAGGAAGAATATTTGGCGACGGCAGCGGGAGGATTGACGGCGAGATTGCGCAACTTCAATAAGATTGCCGCGGCAGGGCAGGATTTCGGCCGCTCAGAGCTCTTAGGTATAGTCGAAAGACGGAGGAAAAGGTGGCAGGACTGCCCTGATCCACGGCTTAGCCGAACACTGTCTTGGACCGATAGTCGGAGCTAACCAACGCGCATCTGAAGGCTGGCCGTGCCTACTTGTTTGAACCCTATCTTCTCATAACAACGGTTGGAGATCGGATTGGCGAGGTTCGTGTAGAGGCATGCTGTCTTTCTGCCTCCAGCATAGATTTGGTCAACAACCATGGAAACGACCGCACCAGCGAAGCCCTGATTTCGATGCGACGGTGCCGTGTAGACTGAAGCGATTGCTGCGGCGGCGCGTGTCTGGCGGACGATCCCGGCAAGTGACACAGGCTCGCCATAAACAGTCCAGAACCAATGCTGGCCGGCGCCTGCTCTGGATCTGAGGAGCTCTTCAGAAGGCAGAGGGTCGTGTGGCGATACCTTCTTCACGAATTTGACGATCCAGTCCGCGAAGCGGTCAGCATCATCAGCGGTGACCCTGCGGGGCACGCCACCAGGGACATCCGGATAGACGGGCGGTTCTGTGAGCGCCGAAATGCCTTGCTCTATTGGACCTTCAAAACGAAGGCCTAGTTCTTCCGCGCGTGTCTTGAACAACAGGGCAGATTGGTCAGGTCCGAGAACGCCTGGGTAATCGAGCTCTACTGTCTCTTCGGCGAGCCGATGACACTGGAGATCATTCAGCTCACCAAGCACGATCGCACGGCCTGGCGTCTTGATCGCACAGGCTCCCGGCGGTCCAAGCGTCCAGAACATGAGGTCCTGATCCTGCCGATCACGCGTGCTTGAGAGCAGGCCGATGATCAGGTTGTGACGTACCTGGTCGCGTTCCAAGTCCGGCAGATGAAAATCGATGAACTCCAGGAGGTCCAAAGCGCACCTCATGCCATGTGACATCATTCCAATCAGACATGATCGCCGAATCGATGACTGTAGTCGATCTTGATCATCTCATGACGACATTCGCCGACATAGACTTTATCGCCAAGCAATCTTGTTATTGTGCCGTCAAAGGGAAAAACGCCGCGCCGCTGTCGTCATGAGCCTGCGAACAGCTCGAGTTGATCGCCGGCAATCGCCTCGAAGCTAGTGTCGACGAAACCGAGAATGCCGTTGGCAACGGGTGCGAGTTGGCGTTGCTCGTAATGCTTGTAGTCCGGTTGGGGAATGGCATCGACCACGGGCTCCGGGCCGTGCCGGGTGATCACATAGCGGATCCAACGCTCCGGGCGATCAAGCTTTCTCGCGGCCTGGATATGAGGCGGGACGTTGCGGGTATAGTCCTTGAGGTCTCGGCGCAGGCGTTTTCGATAGACCAGTTCCTCGTCCAGCTTGCCGGCGCGCATGTCGTCCGTTGTGTCTCGAATAAAGTCCTCGAAGGGTTCGCCCACAAAGATCCGGCGATAGAGTTCTCGCTGAAAACGGCGCGCCAGCGGTGTCCAGTCGGTGCGCACGCTTTCCAACCCCTTGAAGACCAGATCCAACTCGCTGTCGGCTTTGCGGATCAAACCGGCGTAGCGCTTCTTACTTCCGGTCTCGGCGCCGCGAATGGTTGGCATCAGGAAGCGGTGAAAGTGGGTTTCGAACTCGACGTCCAGATACGATGTGAGGCGAAAGGTTTCGGCGAGATGCCGGCGCCACCAGTCGTTCAGCGTCTCGGCGAGCGCTGCGCCAAGCGCTCGGAAGGCGGTTTCGCCTCCCTGGTCGCGCGGCAGGATGAAAAGCGAATCCGTGTCGCCATAGATCACCTGGTGACCCTGGTCCTCGACCACATCACGGCTCTTTTGAATGATCTCGTGGCCGCGCCGCGTGATGCTGCTGGTCAGTCTCGAATCCAGAAAACGGCAGCCGGTAGCACCCAGCACGCCGTAGAGCGAGTTCATCAGGATCTTAACCGCCTGAGAAAGGGCTGCGTGCCCATCGGCCTTCGCCCGGTCGCGCACGGCCCAGAGCTCGGCGACCAGTTCAGGCAAGATCGCTTCCGTCCGCGAAAAGCTGGCGCCGTCGAAACCCGGCACGGGATCGTCACCGGGCCGGACGAGGGCGAGCGGATCGATGTGGAAGGTGCGGATGATGCTCGGATACAGGCTCTTGAAATCGAGCAGCAGAACGTTGTCATAGAGGCCGGGCTTGGAATCGATCACATAACCACCTGGGCTGCCCGCACCCGAGGAGACATCGCCGGCATCCGGCGCCACATAGCCAGCACGGTGCAGCCTCGGCAGATAGAGATGATCGACGGCGGCGACCGAACCTCCGTAGCGGTCCATGGCGAGGCCGGTCGCCGCAGCCCGTTCCCGAGCAAAGGCGAGGAGACTGGCTTTCTCGAAAATATCGAGCACGAGGCGGCAGTCATCAAGATTGTAAGCGGCGAGTGCTACCGGATCCTCTCGATACATCCGCCGGATCTCTTCCAGCCGTTGATGGGGGTTATGGATCGTCTTTCCTCGCCCGAGAAGCTGGTTCGCTACGACGTCCAGTTCGAAGCTTTCGAACGCCCAGAAACCGGCCCGAAGAAGCTCGATGCCATCCAGCGCAACCCGCCCTGGAATGCGCGCGACCGCCATGCTTCTTGACGTCTCAGGCTGCAGGATGGTGGCCCGATCATTGCCGCGGCCGATCGCAAAGGGGAGATTGAATTCGGCGCATTTGCGCTCGAGAAAATCGAGATCGAAACCTGCGATGTTCCAGCCGAGCAACAGATCGGGATCGGCCCGTTTCAGCCAGGCGAAAAATCGCTGAACCAACATCCTTTCATCTGTGCACCAGATGATCGGCAGATCTTCCGGCGCTGTTCTCGGGCTCGCTGCGACGAACACCACGGCATCATCTGGCGAGGCGGCGGCGATCGAATAGAGTGCGCCCGTCAACCCCTCGGTTTCGATGTCGATCGAAACATGACGAAGCGGCCGGTCATATGGCACGCGAGCGAGACGGGCGTTTCGAACCTCGACATAGCCTTCGCGCTCGCTCGGCTCACCCTGCACGCTGCAGGCGCCGGTGACAAAACGCTCCATCAAATAACGGTCGCTCGGCTTGATGTCCGATTCGAACAGTGTGATCCCGTGAGCATGAAACGCGTCACGCGCATTTCGAAGATCGCGCTGGCGCTTGAAATAAAGCCCGTCGACCTCCTGATGTTTCAGATTGCGCAGCGAAAGCGGTCGACGTTCCAAGGCGAGGTTGGCCGCCCAAGAGCCGAGATCGGTGTCTCGCTGTACGAAGCAGACGGCCTCCTGATCGCTGACGACGGCACGCACCGGCCCGGTCTCGGTCGCGATCCAATAGACAAGCTCCAGACCATGATCACGATCGCGCCACTGCCGGCTCAAAAGAAAGCCGTTGATGCAAGCGTCGTTCAGATCGGCGATGATTTCCCTCCAACTTGGGTGTCCGTCAGCTCCAGGTACCGACCATGAGGACAGGCATGCGCACGCCTTTGCATAAGAGAGCGTAGCACAATCAGCTGGAGCTTGGTTTCAACGAAGGATGCCTTGCCACCAAGAGTCAGCCATCGCATATCACGGCCTTGGCATAGGCAATCAGTCTCGGCATTTCTTCGACAATCAGGCGTCAAGATATGCTTGTGCTAACAAGCCATCGGAGGACGTTGATTGCAAAACTTATCACCCAATGGATCGATTGTTGTGCTGACCGGTGCGGGTATTTCGGTCGAGTCGGGCTTGCCCAGCTTTCGTGGGGCAGACGGATTGTGGCAGGGTCACCGTCTGGAGGAGGTGGCAACACCGGAAGCCTTTTCGCGCCAGCCACATCTGGTCCAGCGCTTCTACGATGAGCGCCGGCGCCAGCTTCTGGCCGACGACATCGTCCCCAACAAGGCGCATAAGGCTCTCGCTGAACTGGAGCGGCGTTGGGCAGGCCATGTTCTGCTGGCCACACAGAACATCGACAACCTGCATGAGCACGCGGGATCGACGTCGATCATCCACATGCATGGAGAAATTCTGAAAGCACGATGTCTAGAATGTGACGCCGTCGTCCCCTGGCTGGATGATCTCGAAACCGCCCATGCCTGTCCGTCCTGTCTGGCTACCGATCAACTGCGGCCGCACATCGTGTGGTTTGGAGAAATGCCCTTGGATCTCGATCGCATTTATCAGGCACTCAAGAACGTGGATCTGTTCTTGGCAATTGGGACGTCGGGCCAGGTTTATCCAGCAGCCGGCTTCGTTCAGGCCGTCAACGACATAGGCCGTGCCCGCACCATCGAGCTCAATCTGGAACCAAGCGCAGTCCACGGACAGTTCGACGAGCAGCACATCGGCCAGGCCACCGATGTCGTACCGGCTTTGGTCGACGAACTGCTCAGCATCAAACCCTAGTGGTGTGACCATATCATGGACTCGGACCGCCATAGCCAAGATTGGCGGTATGCCGCCAGGTTTTGGAGGGACACCGAAGGACTCTTCCGATTTGGTCCTACAACTCGTGGTGTAATCACCCCGTTTGGTTCCCGCCTCCGATTGTCAAAGCATCATCTCAGCTCTAAAATGTGCTCATCTGATTTGCGAAGGAGGGGAGCGTGGATTCGTTTTGCTACCACGTTCATAATCGTGGCCCTGTCTTTGCCCTGCAAATCCGTTTGCAGGGCTGACTTGAAGCGATAGCGCCTGCTGTAACTCCTGGTCTGCCTGATCTGGCTCAGCTGTCTGAACGACGGCGAGCATGACTATTAGGTCGAGACCAGACCCATGTCCCTCATCAATCTCAAAAATCTCGGCTTAACTCTCGGTACGCCACTCTTTTCGGGCTTAGACTTCACCATCAATGATGGCGATCGCATTGGCCTTGTCGCTGCCAATGGACGTGGTAAGTCGACCCTGCTGCGATGCCTTGCCGGAACGATGGAGCCCACCATGGGTGACATCACCCGCCTTCGCGGGCTGCGCATAAGTCATGTTGAACAAGACATGTCCGCCACCCTCCTGACGCTTTCCGTTTATGAGTTTGTCCTTCGCGCATTGCCATCCGAGGAGGCCGAGACCGAAGGCTGGCGCGTTGAAATTGTTTTGGATGACCTCGCTGTTCCCGACGACCTGCGACAAAAGCCGCTCGGGAAGCTCAGTGGCGGCTGGCAGCAGATCGCTCGCTTGGCCGCAGCCTGGGTGATCGAACCCGATATCCTTTTGATGGACGAGCCGACCAACCATCTTGATCTCACACGGATTGGCCTTGTGCAGAGTTGGCTTGCAACGGTCGCCCGCAACATACCGATCGTTCTGGCCAGCCATGATCGGGCTTTTCTCGACGCCGTCACCAACCGGACGCTCTTCCTTCGAGAGACGAACTCACAAGCTATTCCGTTACCCTACACACCCGCGCGCAACGCCTTGGCA
>JBPCVQ010000030.1:0-18043 GCA_051010395.1 Geminicoccaceae bacterium
AGGCGCTTGGCGAACTCAAGGATGACATCCTCGCCTCCCTGGGTGATGCCGTTCTCGGCTCGACGATCGATCGCGGCGAGCTGACGCTGACGGTGATGGCGAGCTCGATCATCAAGACGCTGACCTATCTGCGCGATGAAACCAGCTGCATGTTCACCATGCTGGTCGATCTCTGCGGCGTCGATTTTCCCGAGCGTGAGAAGCGTTTCGAGGTCGTCTACCACCTCCTCTCGGTTCGCCAGAACCAGCGCATCCGCGTGAAGCTCGCAACCGACGAGGCAACACCGGTGCCGTCCGTCTACGGCGTCCATCGCTCGGCACTCTGGTTCGAGCGCGAAGCCTGGGATCTCTACGGCATCTTCTTCTCCGATCATCCGGATCTTCGGCGCATCCTCACAGACTACGGCTTCGACGGGCATCCGCTTCGGAAGGATTTCCCGCAGACCGGCTATGTCGAAGTCCGTTACGATGACGAGCAAAAGCGCGTGGTCTACGAGCCGGTTGCTCTTCGCCAGGACTGGCGGAGTTTCGATTTTCTCAGCCCCTGGGAAGGCGTCGACGACGACGTTTTGCCGGGTGACGAAAAAGCGGCGGAATGAGGGGTTGAGCGAAGCGCATGGCTGACGTCGAGATCCAGAGCTACACGATCAATTTCGGACCGCAGCACCCTGCTGCCCACGGTGTGCTCCGCCTCGTGCTCGAACTCGACGGCGAGGTGGTCGAGCGCGCCGACCCGCATATCGGGCTTCTGCACCGTGGCACCGAAAAGCTGATCGAATACCGCCCCTATATTCAAAGCGTGGGCTATTTCGACCGGCTCGATTACGTCTCCATGATGTGCCAGGAGCATGCCTATGTGCTCGCCATCGAGCAGTTGCTCGGCATCGAAGTGCCGGAGCGTGCGCAGTATATAAGAGTGCTGTTCTCCGAGCTCACGCGCATCATGAACCACATCTTGAACATCACCACCATGGCCCTCGATATCGGCGCCATGACCCCGCTGCTCTGGGGCTTCGAGGAGCGGGAAAAGCTGATGGAGTTCTATGAGCGCGTCTCGGGCGCGCGCATGCACGCCAACTACTTCCGCCCCGGCGGTGTATCGCGGGATATGCCCGACGGCCTTGCCGAGGATATCGGTGCCTGGACCGAGACCTATCCAAAGATCATCGAGGACATCGAGCGGCTCCTGAACGACAATCGCATTTTCCGCCAGCGCACCGTCGATATCGGTACGGTCAGCGCGGAGGAAGCCCTCGATCTCGGCTTCACCGGCCCGATGCTTCGAGCAAGCGGCCTTGCCTGGGATCTTCGAAAAAGCCAGCCATACGAAGTTTATGAGCGCATGGATTTCGATATCCCCGTCGGCAAGAACGGCGACTGTTTCGACCGTTATCTGTGTCGCATGGCCGAAATGAGAGAAAGCCTGAAGATCATCAAGCAATGCCTGAAGGAAATCCCCGAAGGCCCGATAAAACTTCAGGATCAGAAGATCACACCGCCCAAGCGCGGCGAGCTTAAACGCTCGATGGAAGCCCTCATCCATCACTTCAAGCTCTACACCGAGGGCTTTCACGTGCCGGAAGGCGAGGTCTACGCAGCCGTCGAGGCGCCCAAGGGCGAATTCGGCGTCTATCTCGTCTCTGATGGCACCAACAAGCCTTACCGCTGCAAGATCCGCGCCCCAGGCTTTGCCCATCTCGCCGCCTTGGATCCGGTCTCCAAAGGCCACATGCTCCCCGACGTCCCCGCCATCATCGGCGCCATGGACATCGTCTTCGGAGAAATCGACCGATGAAAGGCGACGCCTTTACGTTTGACAAGAAGAACGCCGATGAGGCCAAGAAAATCGTCGCGCGCTATCCAGAAGGCCGTCAGCAGAGCGCTGTGATGCCGCTCCTCGCCATCGCCCAGAAACAGGCGGGCGGCTGGCTGCCGACCCCGGTTCTGAACTACGTCGCCGACTATCTCGGCATGCCCTATATCCGCGTCTACGAAGTCGCCTCCTTCTACGACATGTACAACACCGTGCCGGTCGGAAAAATTCAGGTTCGCGCCTGCACCACGACGCCTTGCTGGCTCTGCGGCTCGGACGACGTGGTCAAAGCCTGCAAGGACGAACTCGGCATCGGCATCGGCGAAAGCACCGAGGACGGCAAATTCTTCCTCCGCGAATTCGAATGCTTGGGTGCCTGCGGCAATGCGCCGATCCTCTGGGTAGACGACGACTTTTACGAAGACCTCGACTATGAGAGCACCAAGGCAATCCTGCAGGACCTGAAAGCCGGGAAAAAGCCAAAACCCGGTTCGGCCCGTGGCCGGCAAGGCTCCATGCCCATCGAAGGGCGCACCACACTCCAGTCGATGGCATCAGAAGGTGGGGACGGCTGATGCTGAAAGACGAAGACCGCATCTTCACCAATCTCTACGGCGATCAGTCGCCCTCGCTTGACGCCGCCAAGAAGCGTGGCGATTGGGATGGCACCAAGGAGATTATCGCGAGAGGCCGTGAAACCCTGGTCGACGAGATCAAGGCATCGGGTCTGCGCGGCCGCGGCGGCGCCGGTTTCCCAACCGGTCTCAAATGGTCTTTCATGCCGAAGGAGACCGACGGCGGCCCGGTTTATCTCGTGGTCAACGCCGATGAGAGCGAGCCCGGCACCTGCAAGGACCGGGAGATCATGCGGAACGATCCGCATAAATTGGTCGAAGGCTGTCTGCTCGCCGGCGCCGCCATGGGCTGCACGGCCGGATACATCTACATCCGCGGCGAGTTCATTGCCGAGGCGGCTCGCCTTCAAACCGCTATTGATGAAGCTTACGACGCCGGTCTTTTAGGCAAGAACGCCTGCGGCTCCGGCTACGATTACGAACTCTACCTTCACTGCGGCGCCGGCGCCTATATCTGTGGCGAGGAGACAGCCCTCCTCGAAAGCCTGGAGGGAAAGAAGGGTCAGCCGCGCATGAAGCCGCCCTTCCCGGCGGCCGTCGGCCTCTACGGCCGGCCGACCACGGTCAATAATGTCGAGACCATCGCGGTCGCCCCCACCATCCTGCGTCGCGGAGGCGCCTGGTTTGCAGGCTTCGGTCGTCCGAAGAACGAGGGAACCAAGGTCTATTGCATCTCCGGGCACGTCAATCAGCCCTGTGTGGTCGAGGACGCCATGAGCATCCCGCTGAAGGAGCTGATCGAAAAGCATGCGGGCGGTGTACGCGGCGGCTGGGATAATCTTTTGGGTATCATCCCCGGCGGCTCGTCCGTTCCGGTGATCCCGAAGGAAATTTGCGACGACGTTCTGATGGACTTCGACGCGCTAAAAGAGGTGCAGAGCGGGCTTGGCACCGCCGGTGTCATCGTTATGGACAAGTCCACCGACATCGTCAAAGCCATCGCCCGGCTCTCGAAGTTCTATATGCATGAGAGCTGCGGCCAGTGTACGCCTTGCCGCGAGGGCACCGGCTGGCTCTACCGCATGCTGACGAGGCTTGGCGACGGCAAGGGGGATCTCAAGGAGCTGGACCTCTTGCAAGAGGTTACCAAAGAAATCGAAGGCCACACCATCTGCGCGCTCGGCGACGCTGCCGCATGGCCGGTCCAGGGCCTCCTTCGCCATTTCCGACCCGAACTCGAGCGTCGGCTGCAAGCCGCTGAGAGGGCCGCCTGAGCATGAGCGATACCATCACCCTCACGGTCGACGGCGACGAGGTCGAAGTCCCCAAAGGTTCGACAGTCCTTCAGGCCTGCGAGGCGGCCGGACGTGAAATCCCGGTCTTCTGCTTTCATCCAAGGCTCGATATCGCAGGCAACTGTCGTATGTGCCTGGTGGAAATGGAACGATCACCGAAGCCGATCGCCTCATGCGCCATGCCGGCGGGCGATGGCATGGTGATCAAGACGGGCACCGAGATGGTGCACAAGGCGAGGAAGGGCGTCCTCGAGATGCTCTTGATCAACCATCCGCTCGATTGCCCGATCTGTGATCAGGGCGGCGAGTGCGATCTGCAGGATCTGACGCTCTTCTACGGACCTGATCACTCGCGCTTCGAGGAGAACAAGCGCGCGGTTGAGAACAAGAACCTCGGCCCCTTGATCACCACCCACATGACCCGCTGCATCCACTGCACCCGCTGCATTCGGTTCGCGAACGAGGTTGCTGGTGTCGAGGAACTGGGCGCTACAGGCCGCGGCGAGCATATGGAAATCGGCACCTGGGTCGAAAAGGCCGTATCATCGGAACTCTCCGGCAACATGATCGACATCTGCCCTGTCGGAGCCCTCAATTCCAAGCCCTACGCCTATACCGCACGTCCCTGGGAGCTGAAAAAAACCGAATCCATCGATGTGCTCGATGCCGTCGGCTGCAACATCCGTATCGATGCCCGCGGTCCTGCCGTGATGCGCATCGTCCCGCGCCTGAATGAGGAGATCAATGAGGAGTGGATCTCCGACAAGGCGCGCTTTTCCTGTGACGGCCTGAAGAAACGCCGCCTCGACGTTCCGATGATCAAACGGGACGGCAAGCTGCAGCCAGCAACTTGGCGCGAGGCCTTCGCGGCCATCGCGTCGAAGCTCGACGGGCTCGACGGCAAGAAGATCGGCGCCATCATAGGCGACCTCGTGGACTGCGAGTCGATGACCGTCCTGAAGGACCTGATGGAGGCATTGGGCTCGTCCAACATCGACTGCCGGCAGGATGGCTCGAAGCTCACTGACGAGACCCGCAGCGCCTACCTCTTCAACACCACGATCGCCGGCATCGAAGAAGCGGATTTCTGCCTCCTCATCGGCTCGAACCCGCGGTTCGAGGCGTCACTTGTCAATGCCAGGTTGAGGAAGCGTCATCGCCAGGGTGGTTTCACCGTGGCCCGTGTCGGCGAGCCGGCCGATCTGACTTACCCGGTGACCGAGCTTGGGGCAGGGGCGCAGACCCTTTCCGAAATCGCCGACGGCACCCATGAGATTGCGGATGCATTGAAGAACGCCAAGCGTCCGATGCTCATCCTCGGCGCCGCCGCAGTGGCGCGCTCCGACGGCAATGCCGTCCTCGCCGCCGTCCGCGACATCATCAAGCGCTACGACATGGTCATCGAAGGCGACGACGCCAAAGTCAACGAGGCGGCCGCGCCGCCATGGAACGGCTATAACTTGCTGCATGCGGCAGCGAGCCGCGTCGGCGGCCTCGATCTTGGCCTGGTGCCGGGGAAGGGCGGTCAGGACGTGGCCGGCATGATCAAGGCTGCGGGCAAAGGCGACATCGAGGTGCTCTACCTCCTCGGCGCCGATGAGATCGATGTTACCGAACTCGGCGATGCCTTCGTCATCTATCAGGGTCATCACGGCGACGTGGCGGCGCCACGGGCGGATGTTATTTTGCCGGGTGCCGCCTATACTGAGAAGAACGCCACCTACGTCAACACCGAGGGCCGGCCGCAGCGCGCCAAGCTTGCCGTCTTCCCGCCTGGCGATGCCAAGGAAGACTGGAAAATTATCCGCGCGTTGTCCGAAGCCGTCGGCAAGAAACTCCCGCTCGACACGCTCTCCCAAGTACGCGCCCGCATGGAGGAAATCGCGCCGCAACTCGCCGACATCGACATGATCCAGCCAGTACTCTGGCAGGGGGTGGGCAGGGCGGGGAAAACCTTGGCGTCGCCTTTCGTGTCGCCGATCGAAGATTTCTACCGCACCGATCCGATCAGCCGGGCGTCCTCGGTCATGGCCGAGTGCAGTGCGCTGCACGGCGCCGACGAGAAGGGGACCGGCACCCATGGCTGAGTTCTGGACGAGCTTTCTCTGGCCTTTGATCTGGATTGTTCTCCAGATCGTCGTGATCCTGATCCCGTTGCTTCTTTCCGTCGCCTATCTCACCTATGCGGAGCGGAAGGTGATCGGCGCCATGCAGCTGCGCCAGGGGCCGATGGTGGTCGGTCCCATGGGGCTCCTTCAGCCGATCGCCGATGCGGTGAAGCTGCTGTTCAAGGAAACCATCCTGCCGACAGGCGCCAACAAGGTCGTCTTCATCCTGGCGCCCGTGATCACCTTCTCGCTCGCCATGATCGGCTGGGCGGTGATCCCCTTCGGCGAAGGCCTGGTGATCTCGGACATCAATGTCGGCATCCTCTACCTCTTCGCCATCTCCTCGCTCGGTGTCTACGGCATCCTGATGGCGGGCTGGGCCAGCAATTCGCGCTACGCCTTCCTGGGCGCC
The DNA here is from genome assembly GCA_051010395.1 of Geminicoccaceae bacterium. Taxonomy (GTDB): domain Bacteria; phylum Pseudomonadota; class Alphaproteobacteria; order Geminicoccales; family Geminicoccaceae; genus JANQPX01. The sequence goes on from JBPCVQ010000030.1 coordinate 6,204, forward strand.
CTTCGCTCGGCAGCCCAGATGGTGTCCTACGAGATCGCGATCGGCCTGATCATCATCAACGTGCTGCTCTGCGTCGGCTCTCTGAACCTCTCGGACATCGTGCGCGCCCAGGAAAATCTCTGGTACTTCATTCCGCATTTTCCGATGTTCATGATCTTCATCGCCTCGATCCTGGCTGAGACCAACCGCCATCCCTTCGATCTGCCGGAAGCGGAGGCGGAGCTGGTCGCGGGCTACAATGTCGAATATTCGTCCATGGGCTTCGCGCTCTTCTTCCTCGGCGAATATGCCAACATGATCCTGATGAGCGCGATCGCGGTGATCCTGTTCCTGGGCGGCTGGCTGCCCCCGATCGACGTCGCCCCCCTCAACTGGATTCCGGGCCCGGTCTGGCTGATCCTCAAGATCTGCTTCGTGCTCTTCATCTTCATCTGGGCGCGCGCCACGCTGCCGCGCTACCGCTACGATCAGCTGATGCGTCTCGGCTGGAAAGTGTTCCTGCCGCTGTCGCTGCTCTGGGTCGTCCTGACCTCTGGTTTCCTGGTCGCTTTCGACATGCTGCCGAAATGAGAAAGGGAGACGTCTGATGGCCTTTCTCGACAATGCCGCGCGCACCCTCCTCTGGAAGGAGCTGGTCTCCGGTTTTGCGCTCACGCTGAAATATATGTTCAAGCGTAGCGTCACCCTGAACTACCCCTATGAAAAAGGCCCGCTCAGCCCGCGCTTCCGTGGCGAGCACGCCCTTCGCCGCTATCCCACCGGCGAGGAACGCTGCATCGCCTGCAAGCTCTGCGAAGCCGTCTGTCCCGCCCAGGCGATAACCATCGAGAGTGAGCCGCGCGACGACGGTACGCGCCGGACCACACGTTACGACATCGACATGGTGAAGTGCATCTATTGCGGCATGTGCGAAGAAAGTTGCCCGGTGGACGCCATCGTCGAGGGACCCAATTTCGAGTTCGCCACCGAAACCCGGGCGGAACTCTTCTACAACAAGGAAAAGCTGCTCGCCAACGGCGATCGCTGGGAAAAGGAAATCGCCGCCAATCTTGCAGCCGATGCCCCCTATCGCTAAACCCAAAGGCGTAAAGCACATACGCGTTAATGTAATGTCTGGCACGCCTGTGCCCCTGAGGAAGAGATGATCGTTCAACAGCTCGTTTTCTACCTGTTCTCGGCGGTGGCCATCGCGTCTGGCGTGATGGTGATATCCGCCAGGAATCCGGTGCATTCCGTGCTGTTTCTCATTCTCGCCTTCTTCAACGCCGCCGGCCTCTTCATCCTGATCGGCGCCGAGTTTCTGGCGATGGTGCTCGTGGTCGTCTATGTCGGCGCCGTCGCCGTCCTCTTCATGTTCGTCGTCATGATGCTCGACATCAATTTCGTGCGCCTGCGCGAAGGTTTCATGCAATATCTGCCGGTCGGGGCACTCATCGGCATCATTCTTCTGGCCGAACTCATCCTGGTCTTCGGAAGCTGGGCGCTTTCGCCGACCACCGCCGCCCTCGAGCAGCCGACCCCGCCGGAAATCAGCAATACCGAAGCGCTCGGCAATCTTCTCTACACCGACTATTTCTATCTCTTCCAGGCGGCTGGCCTCATCCTTCTGGTCGCGATCATCGGTGCGATCACGCTCACCCTTCGCCGGCGCCCGGGCGTACGCCGCCAGGATATTGGCGCGCAGGTGAACCGCTCCGCGAAGGATGCCATCGAGCTCAAAGACGTCCAGCCCGGGAGTGGTGCCTGATGGATATGGTAGTCCCTCTCGGCCACTATCTGACGGTGGCGGCCATTCTCTTCACACTCGGCATCTTCGGCATTTTCCTGAACCGGAAGAACGTCATCGTCATCTTGATGTCGATCGAGCTCATGCTGCTCGCCATCAATTTGAACTTCGTCGCGTTTTCCGCCTATCTCGGCGATCTCGCCGGCCAGGTCTTCACCATGTTCATCCTCACCGTCGCCGCCGCCGAGGCCGCGATCGGCCTCGCCATCCTCGTGGTCTACTTCCGCAATCGCGGCAGTATCGAGGTCGACGACATCAATCTGATGAAGGGCTGACCTATGACTGCAGCCTTCATCGTTTTTTCGCCATTTGTCGGCGCCATCATTGCGGGACCCTTCGGACGTTTCCTGGGCGATCGCCCGAGCCAGCTGGTCACCTGCGCCGGCATGATCATCTCCGCCATCTGCGCCTGGATTGTGCTGTTCTCGGTCGCCGGCACGGAGGGTTACAAGCTCGACGTCCTGACCTGGATCCATTCCGGCACCTTCGAGGTGGACTGGACCATTCGCGTCGATCCGCTCTCCGCGATCATGATGTTCGTGGTCAGCACGGTGTCGACCTTGATCCACATCTACGCGATCGGCTACATGTCCCATGACCCGCACAAGCCGCGGTTCATGGCCTATCTCTCCCTCTTCACCTTCTTCATGCTGGCCCTGGTCACCGCCGACAATTTTTTGCAACTTTTCTTCGGCTGGGAGGGGGTCGGTCTCGTCTCCTATCTCCTGATCGGTTTCTGGTACACGAAGCCGTCTGCCTGCGCCGCCGCGATCAAGGCCTTCCTGGTCAATCGCGTCGGCGACGTCGGCTTCGCGCTCGGCATCGCCGGCGTCTATCTGATGTTCGACTCTGTCGAATTCGACGTCGTATTTTCGCGCGTAGCTGAATTCGCCGAGCACCAGCTGATGCTGTTCGGCATGGAGGTCCATGCCCTCACGCTCGTCACCTTCCTCCTGTTCATTGGCGCTATGGGCAAGTCCGCGCAACTCGGCCTGCACACCTGGCTGCCGGATGCGATGGAAGGCCCCACACCGGTCTCCGCCCTGATCCATGCCGCCACCATGGTTACCGCCGGCGTGTTTCTGGTCGCCCGTTGCTCGCCGCTCTTCGAATATGCGCCCTGGACGCTCGGCTTCGTTACCTTCATCGGCGCCAGCACCGCGTTTTTTGCGGCGACCATCGGTCTCGTCCAGAACGACATCAAGCGCGTCATCGCCTATTCCACCTGCTCGCAGCTCGGCTACATGTTTTTCGCCTGCGGCGTAGGTGCCTATTCGGTCGGCGTTTTCCACCTCTACACCCACGCCTTCTTCAAGGCCCTCCTGTTCCTGTCCGCAGGCTCCGTCATCCACGCCATGTCGGACGAGCAGGACATGCGCAATATGGGCGGCATCTGGCGAAAGATTCCGGTGACCTACGCCATGATGTGGATCGGTTCGCTAGCACTTGCGGGCATGCCGTTCTTCGCCGGCTACTTCTCGAAGGATCTGGTCCTGGAGGTTGCCTGGGCCTCCCACGGAGCGTTCGCGGGCTACGCCTTTTGGCTCGGCATCGCAGCCGCCGTCATGACCGCCTTCTATTCCTGGCGTCTTCTGTTCATGACCTTCCACGGTACGCCACGCGCAAGCGACGAAGTCATGAGCCACGTGCATGAGAGCCCGCTGGTGATGACGATACCACTCGGCCTACTAGCAGTAGGCGCTGTCCTCGCCGGCTTCCTCGGACTGCCGATGGTCGCGGAGGATATGGCGTTCTGGGGCGGCTCGATCGCCATGGTGCAGGAGCCCAACATCATCGAGGAGGCCCACCATGTCGGCTTCTTCATCAAGATCATGCCGATCCTCGCCGGTATCATCGGCATCGGCCTCGCCTACGTCTTCTACATCATGAACCCGGGCCTGCCGCGCAGGCTGGCCGAACAAGCGCAGGGTGTGTACCGCTTCCTTCTCAATAAATGGTACATCGACGAGCTCTATGACTTCCTGTTCGTCAATCCCGCCAAGCGCCTGGGCACGAAACTCTGGCAGGGCGGTGATATCGGCATCATCGACGCCTTCGGTCCGAACGGCATCGCCGCCACGACCCTCAACGTCGCGCGCCGCGCCACCATGCTGCAGACCGGCTACGTCTATCACTACGCCTTCGCCATGCTGATCGGGATCGCCGCCCTGGTCACCTGGTATCTGTTCAGGCTTTAGCGGCATGGCCACGGCATTACTTTCCCCGATCGGTGACGAGATGATGGTTCGAGACCAGGACATGATGGCCGGTAAAGGCAAGTCAACGACGTGGCCGCGCCACACGCTGTGGTCGCACCATGAGTGATTGGCCGCTTCTTTCCCTGGTGATTTTCCTGCCGCTTGCGGGCGCGCTGTTCATCCTCATCATGGCGCCCAGCAGCGACACTGAAGAGGGGCGGAACAACGCAAAGGGGGGGGCTCTCTGGACAGCGGGTCTCACCTTCCTGATCTCGCTGATGATCTGGGGCAAGTTCGACAACTCGCGCTCCGATTTTCAGATGGTCGAGAAGTATGAGTGGCTCGCCGACCTCGGCATCAACTACCATGTCGGCGTCGACGGAATCTCGTTGTTCCTCATCCTCTTAAGTACGCTCACGACGCTCGTGTGCATTGGGGTCTCGTGGGATTCGGTCCAGCATCGGGTCAAGGAATATATGGTCGCCTTCCTGGTGATGGAGACCTTCATGATCGGCGTGTTCTGCGCGCTCGACTTCGTGCTGTTCTACATCTTCTTCGAAGGCATCCTGATCCCGATGTTCCTGATCATCGGGATCTGGGGCGGCGCCAACCGGGTCTATTCGGCCTTCAAGTTCTTTCTCTATACACTCCTGGGCTCGGTGCTGTTCCTGGTCGCTATCCTCGTGATGTATCTGCAGGAAGGCACCACGGATATTCCGACGCTGATGACCGCGACCTTCGATCCAGGGCTGCAGAAATGGCTCTGGCTTGCGATGTTCGCGTCCTTTGCCGTGAAAGTGCCGATGTGGCCGTTCCACACCTGGCTGCCGGACGCCCATGTCGAAGCCCCCACGGCGGGCTCGGTCGTTCTGGCGGGTGTGCTGCTGAAACTCGGCGGCTACGGTTTCCTGCGCTTCTCGTTACCGATGCTGCCAGAGGCCACAGCGTATTTCACGCCGCTGATCTACACGCTTTCGATCGTCGCCGTGATCTACACGTCCCTGGTCGCTTTGATGCAGACCGACATGAAGAAGCTGATCGCCTATTCGTCGGTCGCCCATATGGGCATCGTCACCATCGGCATCTTCACCCTCAACCCGCTGGGCATCCAGGGCAGCATCATCCAGATGTTGAGCCACGGCCTCGTTTCCGCCGCCCTCTTCATGTGCGTTGGCGTCGTCTATGATCGCCTGCATAGTCGGGAAATCGACTATTATGGCGGCCTGGTGCAGCGCATGCCCGGCTATGCCCTGGTGTTCATGCTGTTCATGCTGGCGTCTGTCGGCTTGCCGGGCACATCCGGTTTCGTCGGCGAGATTTTGGTGCTGATCGGCGTTTTCCAGGTGAACCAGTGGGTGGCGCTGTTCGCTGCGACCGGCATGGTCCTGGGAGCCGCCTATATGCTCTGGCTCTATCGCCGCGTGGTCTTCGGCGATCTCACCAAAGAGCATCTGCTGATGATCCGGGACCTTCGACCCCATGAGATCGCGAGCTTTGCGCCGCTGATTATCCTGGTGCTGCTCATGGGCATCTATCCCTCGCTGTTCCTCGATCCGATGGCCGCGTCCGTCGACCATCTCCTAACCCAGGCAGGTGCGCTGCCTGAAACCGAATTAGCCCGAAACCCAATTGGCGAGGCGCTCCGATGATGGGCATCGACATGTTCGATCTGGCGCCCGCCGTGACCGAGATCTTTTTAGTCTGCGTTGCCATGGCGCTGCTTATGCTCGGCGCCTTTCGCGACGAGGAGCAGGATACTCACCATTTCGTCTCGACGCTCGCGATCATGGCGCTGGCGGTCGGCCTCTTCATCGTGCTCATGGGAGGTAAGGAGCGGTCGGTCACTTTCAGCGGTCTCTTCATTTCCGATGGCTTCGCCGCCTATATGAAAGCGCTCGTCCTGATAGGCGTCGGTGTCTGTCTGGTCATGACGCCCGGCTACTTCCAGAGGGAAGGCGTGAACCGCTTCGAATATACCGTGCTGGCGCTGTTCGCGACCGTCGGCATGCTGATGATGATTTCGGCCAACAGCCTGATTTCGCTCTATGTCGCCCTGGAGCTGCAGAGCTTGCCGCTCTACGTGATGACCGCCTTCCACCGCGATCGCCTGCGCGCTTCCGAGGCCGGCCTCAAATATTTCGTCCTCGGCGCTCTTGCTTCCGGCATCCTCCTCTATGGCTGCTCCCTGGTCTACGGCTTCACCGGTACGTTGTCCTTCCCGGGACTCGCCGAAGTCTTGTCGCCGGAAACGGTCGGCGAGGGTACGATCGGCTTGGGTGTTATCATCGGTCTGGTGTTCGTTGCCGCCGGCATGGCTTTCAAGCTTGCCGCTGTGCCCTTCCACATGTGGACGCCGGATGTCTACGAGGGGGCGCCAACCCCGGTTACGGCCTTTCTTGCCGCCGCTCCCAAGGTTGCGGCCATGGCGCTGACCATCCGCATTTTCTACCAGCCGTTCGGGGACTGGGCGAGCCAGTGGCAGCAGATCATCGTGTTCATCTCGATCGCTTCGATGTTGCTCGGCGCTTTTGCGGCGATCGGTCAGAGCAACGTCAAGCGCCTCCTCGCCTATAGCGGCATCGGCCATATCGGCTTTGCGCTTGTCGGCCTCGCCGCAGGAACGGAGCAGGGCGTCAACAGCGTCCTCGTCTATATCGCGATTTATCTGGTGATGACGCTTGGCGTTTTTGCCTGTGTCCTCGCCCTTCGCCGCAATGGCGCGCCCGTGGAGCAGATCGAGGATCTGGCGGGCCTGGCAAGACAGCAGCCCTTGTTCGCAGGGGCGATCGCCGTCTTCATGTTCTCGCTCGCCGGCATCCCGCCGCTCGCCGGCTTCTTCGGCAAGTTTTACGTCTTCATGGCCGCCGTGAATGCAGGATTGGTGCCTGTAGCGATCATCGGTGTGGTGGCCAGTGTTGTCGGTGCTTTCTATTATCTCAGGATCGTCAAGATCATGTTTTTCGACGAAGCGCTCGATCCGCTCGATCAGTCCATCGGCGGCGAATATTCGATTGTCTTGGGCATAGCGGCCATCTTCAATCTCGCTTTTTGCCTCCACCCCAGCCTTCTTCTCGGACATGCGGAGCGCGCCGCCCTTGCTCTCTTTACGTGAACCGCGCTCGTGAAGTCGATTTGACGGCAAAGCTGGAGCATCTGCCGGCGGACTTTATGCTGCACCATGTCGAGACGATCGGCAGCACCAATGATGAAGCGGCGAGGCTGGCATCATCGGGCGCACCAACCGGCACGATCGTGCTTGCCGATCGGCAGTCCAAAGGACGTGGCCGCCTTGGACGAACATGGCAATCAGTGCCCGGAAATCTTCATGCATCGATCCTTCTGCGACCGGACTGCACGTTGCAGGCCGCAGCGGAGCTCTCGTTGCTGGCGGGTGTCGCCTTTGCGGAATTACTTGCCCGTCACGGTCCTGATGATCTGGACATCACGCTAAAATGGCCGAACGATGTTTTGATCGACGGTGCCAAGGTGGCCGGCATTCTCCTGGAAAGCGGCGGAGCGGAGGGCGGGCGGCTTACCCATGTCGTCATTGGCATCGGTGTCAACGTCGCTTGGTCGCCTGACGACATGCCCTATCCCGTGACGTCGCTGGCGGCTGCGGGTTTCGCCGCTAAGCCACCGAAGGATTGGCTGTTCGCCTACGCCGCCGATCTCGCGGACTGGCTTGACCGATGGCAACGGGGCGGGTTTGCTGTTGTGAGAGACGCATGGCGCGCCAGGAGTTACGGCTTGGGAGGTCCTATTCGTTTTCGCCAGGGCCAGGAGGACGTTGCTGGCCGTTTCGTCGACCTTACCGAGGGAGGCGCGCTTTTGATCGAACGCGCTGACGGCATTCGGCACGAGCTGACGGCTGGTGACGTCGTCTTTGCCGATCACTGATCCGCCATGAACTCATCGCTCCTTCTCGCCGTCGATGTCGGCAACACCAACACAGTCTTCGCTGTTTATCGGGAGCGTGAACCGCTTGGTCAGTGGCGCATCTCCACGGTGAGGGATCGCACCGGCGATGAATATGCCGTGGCGCTTACTCAGCTCATGACGCTGGATAAGGTCGACCATCGAGACGTTGGCGATGTCGTCATTTCATCCGTGGTGCCGCAGGCGTTGCCGGCATTGAAGCAGATGTGCGGGCACATCTTCGAATGTACGCCGAAAATCGTTCGTGAAAACCTCGGCGTCGGCATGCCGATCGCCATCGACAACCCGAGTGAGGTCGGTGCGGACCGTCTGGTCAACGCGGTTGCGGCGCATCGCCGCTATGGTGGACCATTGATCGTGGTCGATTTCGGTACTGCAACCACTTTCGACATCGTCGATAGTAATGGTAGATATTGCGGAGGAGTAATCGCAACCGGCATCAACCTTTCCCTTGAAGCCTTGCACAGGGCGGCTGCCAAGCTGCCCAGAATCGCGGTCGAGCGTCCCGATCAGGTGATCGGCGGGTCGACGGTGACGGCGATGCAGTCCGGTGTTTTTTTCGGCTATGTCAGTTTGATCGAGGGCATGGTGCAGAGAATTCAGGGCGAATTCGGCGAGGAGATGACCGTCATCGCGACAGGCGGTCTCGGGGGGCTATTTGCTGATGCGACGGATAGCATCGATCGCTACGACCGTGATCTGACCATGGCAGGGCTGGTCGAGCTGTTTTATGCGGATCACTCCATGACGAAAAATGACTGAGAACGGGGAGTTTATGGATCAAGAGTTGTTATTCGTGCCACTGGGCGGTGCTGGAGAGATTGGGCTCAATCTCAATCTCTATGGCATGGACGATCAGTGGCTCATGGTCGATCTCGGCATTAGTTTCGCCGACGAGCACCTTCCCGGCGCTGATATCATCCTGCCCCAGCCGCGCTTCATCGAAGAGCGGCGTCAAGACCTTAAAGGGCTGGTTCTGACCCATGCCCATGAAGACCACTTCGGCGCTGTACCCCATCTCTGGGATCGTCTTCGCTGCCCGATTTACTGCACGGCGTTCACCGCGAATGTGTTGCGCCGTAAGCTGGATGAAAGTTCCCTGCGCGCGCAGGACGTGCCGATCAATGTGATCTCGCCGGGCGAGCGTTTTCAGATCGGGCCGTTCGATTGCAGTCTCATTCACATGACCCACTCCATCCCCGAGGCCAACGCACTCGCCATCAAGACGCCTCTCGGCAATGTCCTGCACACCGGCGACTGGAAGCTGGACCCCGCTCCGATGCTCGGCGAGGTCACCGACAGCGACGGGCTGGCCGCGTTCGGCAAGGAGGGCGTTCTCGCCATGGTCGCCGACAGCACCAACGTGCTGACCCCCGGCACCTCGGGGTCGGAGGCCGACGTCCGTGACAGCCTGATGGATCTCGTGGCCAAGCTGCCGAACCGGGTGGTGATCACGACTTTCGCCTCCAACGTCGCGCGTCTCGAAACTGCCATCAAAGTGGCCGCAGCCTCCGGGCGGCAGGTCTGCGCGGTCGGGCGTTCGATAAAGCGGATGCTGCAGGTGGCAGGTGAGGTCGGCTATCTCAAGGACTTGCCGCCGCTGGTGGATGAAAAGACTGCGGCGCAGCTTCCCCGGGACAAGGTGCTTTGGGTGGCAACGGGATGTCAGGGCGAGTCTCGGGCGGCGATGGCCAGGATCGGCTTCGGTCAGCATCCGAGCGTCAAGCTGGAAGTGGGCGACACCGTGATCTTCTCTTCCAAGATCATCCCCGGTAACGAGCGCACCCTCTACAATCTGCACAACACCCTTGTCGGCCATGGCATCGAGGTGATCACCGAGCAGGACCACTTCGTCCATGTCACCGGTCATCCCTGCCGGGATGAGGTCGAGCAGATGTATCGCTGGATCAAGCCGAAGATCGCCGTTCCCGTCCATGGCGAAGCCCGCCATCTTCACGAGCATGCGGCATTGGCGAGATCACTCGGCGTCGATGCTGCTCTCGATGTCCGCAATGGCGACATGATCCGCCTCGCTCCCGGTGAGGCCCAGGTGATCGACGAGGTGCCTGTCGGGCGTCTGGTCATGGAGAACGATGAGCTGATCGACGCCGGCGATGATCTCTACCGCACCCGCCGTCGCCTCATGGCCCATGGCACGATCCTGGTGAGCATCGTGCTCGATCAGGTCGGGAGCCTTCTCGCCTCACCGAACCTCTCCTCCTTCGGCGCGGTCGATCTCGGTAGCGACGGGGAGCTGTCCGAGGGTGTGCTCGCCGAGGTCGAAAATGCCGTCGAAGACCTGCCTGACGATGATGCGCTCGATGACGCACGGATCCGTGACACCGTGCGTGCGGCTGTGCGCCGATCCTGCAGCCTCATGCGTCAAAAACGCCCGATAATCGAGGTGCAGATCACCCGGCTCGAGCCAAGTGTGCTGGAAGCGGTGCTCGGCCAGGAAGTTTCGACCGCATCTTGAGATTGGAGAAGAAAGATGATCGGCCGTTTGAACCATGTCGCCATCGCTGTTCCCGATCTGGAGCAGGCCGTCATCCAATATCGTGACGTCTTGGGTGCCGAGGTGTCTGAGGCGGTCGATCAAATGGAACATGGCGTCACCACCGTCTTCATCGAGCTTCCCAATACCAAGATCGAACTTCTCCACCCCCTCGGTGAGGGGTCGCCGATTCACGGGTTTCTCGAGAAGAATAAGCAGGGTGCCATCCACCATCTCTGCTATGAAGTGGATGACATCATCGAGGCTCGGGACCGTCTGATCAAAGGCGGCGCGCGCGTCCTCGGTGACGGGGAGCCCAAAACCGGCGCCCACGGCAAACCGGTGCTGTTCCTGCATCCCAAGGACTTCAGCGGCACCTTGGTCGAGCTGGAACAGGCCTGAGGCACGGCTATGTCCGCCACGATGACGCCTGAAGACCGCCCGTGAGCGCCTTTACCACAGCCATAACCTTCCTGGTCATCTGGTGGCTGATCCTGTTCATGGTGCTCCCCTTCGGCGCCGCCCCTCCCGATGAGGTGCGTCAGGGCCATGCGAGCAGCGCGCCCGCAAAGCCTCGCCTGCTGCTCAAACTCCTGATCACGACCGTACTCGCGGTCGGCGCCACTTTCGCTGCTCAGTGGTTCCTGCAAAGCGGGCTGATCGAGCTCAGGCCGCCCAAAGCCGGCTGACGGCACAAAACATCATCTTTCAGTAGAATTCGGCCTTGAGGAGGCGTCGAGCCTCGGGGGCAATCCGATTTCGTCCAATGGCTTGAAAACCATGTGAAAATCCGGTGCGCGCTCAGCCTTGCTCCCTTGATGTGAAGGGCTGTCCTGGTCATGAGCAATTAACGTGAATTCGCTGTCGCTTGTTCTGTTCTTTGCATGTAAAAAAAAACGACACACGTCGATAATCTCATAAGAACAGCCAATAATTCGGCAGGCTTGCAGGTCTTTTTCTTAATAAATCAATGTGAATAAAATTTGATGAAAAATTCTAATCAATAGCTATATAAAAAACTCCCTCTAATACTTGTTTTTTCGTTAATTTTCTCTTGCCAATAGTGAAACGTAACGGCATATTAGTGAGGTGTTCATGGGATGTTTCCCCTGTGACACCCGACTTGAGGCGTTTCCTCCCTACCTTAGCCGCGTCAGTTCGCTGACGCGGCTACTTTTTTTCCAGCACGGAATTGACGGCAATCTCAATTCGTTAGCGTCTTCGGGGCGTCGGATACGGTCTGTCGATCCGACACCAGTTCCAGTGAGATTTTTCTCGCCTCAGGGTTTATCAGCTAAACGATCATGCGCTGGCATTGAACCTCAACCGACAGCTATTGCCGGGAAATCGGTCGATGTCGGCCACGGTGCTTCGTGATCGCCGGCGAAAGGCCGCGATTGTCATCTGCCTTCGATGCTCATAGATT
>JBPCVQ010000031.1:0-6252 GCA_051010395.1 Geminicoccaceae bacterium
GATGACCCTCAATACAAGGCCCCGCAAGACCCTTGGTTGGAGGACGCCAGCAGAGGCCCTGGATCAGTTCCTGCGATGAGATAAAGGAAACCGTGTTGCGACGACCGTTTGAATCCGCCCAATACGCAGCGCTCGGAATGGTGGATCAATCCCCTTGGTGGTCCGTCCTGAACTCGACCCGACATCTGACGAAACCCGCTGACAATGTCTGCAGGACGAGAGATCAGACTCTCATCGATCACGAACATAGGGCGTGCCGAGCATGGCCGGCGCCTTGCCACTTTGCCGCAGAACGGCGAGTGACAGGATGGCAACCATGTAGGGCAGGGCTAACAGGATCTGATGGGGGAGGTCGATGCCGATGCCTTGGATCTGCAGCTGCAGAGCATCCAAGAACGAGAACACCAGGGCAGCCGTCAGCACGTAGCCTGGCCGCCAGATGCCGGCGATCACGATCACCAGAGCGAGCCAGCCGCGCCCCGCGGTCATGTCCGGGACGAAGCGTGCGGAAGAGCCGACCGTGAGAAAGGCGCCGCCGAGCCCGGCCATGGCGCCGCCGAATATCACGGCTGCGTACCGTCGAAGAGTGACGCTCAGCCCTTTGGTGTCGAGCGCCTTCGGGTTCTCGCCGATGCAACGGAGCTCAAGGCCAAAGCGTGTGCGAAATAGGAAGAACCAGACCAGCGGCACCGCGAGAAAGGCGAAGTAGGTGAGCAGCCCCTGCTGGAATAGGATTGGGCCGAGGAAAGGCAGGTCGGCGAGAAAAGGGATCGGTGCCGTGCCCATGAACGCGATCGTCGGTGTCACGCTCTGCTCGGCAAAGGCGGTGCGCAGCCAAAAGGTGGAAAGACCCGAGCCCAGGAGGTTGAGGCTGAGGCCGGTGACGATCTGCTCGACCCGAAAGGTGATGACCATGAAGGCGAACATCGCCGCCATGGTCGCCCCCATGGAGGCGCCGGCGACCACGCCCACCCATTGGGAGCCGCTCTCATAGGTCGCGATGAATGCGGCAAACGCGCCCATCAGCATCATGCCTTCGAGACCCATATTATAGACGCCACTCAACTGCGCCACCATCTCACCGAGGGCGGTCAACAGGATTGGTGTCGCGATGCGGACGGTCGCCGCCAGCACCGAGATGACGATCGTCGTCTGGAACAGATCCTCAACCATGTGCGGCCTGCCCGCCGTGCGAGTGGCGCCCACTGGGAGCCGATGCCCCCCCCTGGGCCGGTGGCCCTGGTCCAACCGGGGGGCGGTGCCCCCTGATAGTGAAGGAGGCCAGAGACCAGGCGCCGAGATAGCAGATCAGGATGATCGCCTGGATGGCGTAGACCAGGGTCGAGGGGACACCGGTTTTAATCTGCATCAGGGTCGAGCCGCTGATCAGCCCGCCGAACATGATGGCGCTGAGGACCACGCCCAGAGGATGCAGCCGGCCGAGGATGGCGATCACAATGCCGGTATAGCCATAGCTGACGAGCACGCCCGCTTTCAGGCGATGGTGGACGCCGTAAACCTCACTCACGCCGGCCAGGGCTGCAAGCGCGCCTGAGACCGCCATCACCACGAGGACCAGGCGGGTGGTGTTGGTGCCCTGAAAGGCGAGTGCTCGAAGATTGGATCCTGCGGCGCGGATTTCGTAGCCGAGCGGCGTATAGGCGAGCATGACATGCAGGGCGCCGGCGGCGAGCAGGGCCAGGAGAAAGCCCAGATGCAGCCGTGACTTTTCGAAGAGGATCGGCAGCTCGGCATGGATCGCGATCTTGGCGGTCTGCTCGAAGAACCCGCCTGCCTCGCTCCAGGGGCCCTTCAAGAGCAGCATCGAGAGCCCAAACGCGATGATGTAGTTGAGCATCACGGTTGAGATCACCTCGTCGACCTTGAACTGGGTTTTGAGCAGGCCGGCGAGACCGCCGAACAGCGCACCGCCGATCATGGCGGTCAGGATGATCAGCGGGATCTGGAGCAGAGCCGGGGTCGTGCCGAGCGCATGGGTGCACCAATATGCGAACATGGCACCTGCAAACACCTGTCCCTCGGCGCCGATGTTCCAAAGGCGCGCCCTGAAGGCAAGTGCTGTTGCGAGGCCGGTAAAGATAAGCGGGGTCGCCTTGACCAGGCTGTTGCTCAACGCGCGCCCGCTGCCAAAGCCGCCCTTGGCGAGGCTGACGAAGGCGGCAATCGGGCTGGCACCTGCGGTGATCAGCAGGAGGCTGCAGAGGGTGATGGCGACGAGTGCTGCCAGGGTAAGCGCAATCAGCCAGCCAGATGTGGTCGGCTCCACGCGACGTTCGATCCGCCAGCCAGAACGGAGAATTGCGATCACGACCCCGCACCTTCGCCGTGGCCCGCCATCAGCTGCCCGATCGTCTGGATGTCAGCTTGCTGCCTTTGAAAGATGCCGGCGATGCGGCCGTCGAACATGACCGCAATCCGATTGGCGAGCGCCAGCAGTTCATCCAGTTCTTCGCTGGCCAGGAGGATGGCAACACCGTCATTCTGGAGGCGTCTGAGCTCGCCATGCACTGTGTCGATGACGCCGATATCGAGCCCGCGGGTTGGCTGATGGCAAAGCAGGCATTTTTCGGCTTTGGCGAATTCGCGCGCGAGAATAACCTTTTGCGCATTGCCGCCGGAAAGTTTTCGGACCGTCGTCGCCGATCCCGGCGCCTCGATCGCAAAATCCGAAATCGCCTGCTTGCCGCTCTCATGGATAGATCGGCCATCGAGCAGCAGTCCTTTGCGGTTCAGCCGGTCCCATTGCTGGCCGAGGATCAGGTTCTCGGCGATCGAGAGGTCTGTTGCCAAGCCATCGCGTAACCGGTCATTGGGCACATGGCCAAGACCGAGATCGGCAATGGCCTTGGCGCCCAAGTTTCGGATCGAACGGCCCGAAAGGCTGATGTCGCCAATGGATGGCTGTCTGATGCCGGCAATGGTCTCGAACAATTCGTTCTGCCCGTTGCCGGCAACGCCTGCAATGCCGAGGATGTCGCCGGCGGCAAGCTCGAAGTCTATGCCATCGAGCAGGCATCGGCCGTCCGGGTCGTTGAGCGTGACGTTCTCAAGTCGAAGAACGGTCTCACCAGCTGGGGCGCGCGACAGCCCGGGCGAATGGCCATCGATTTCACGGCCGATCATCATCCGGGTAAGCGCTGCCTGTGACGTCCCCCTGGTGTCGACCGTGCTGATCAGCTTGCTTTTTCTCAACACGGTGACCCGATCGGACTGCAGCACCTCGTTCATCTTGTGGGTAATCATGATGATCGCGAGATCACGTGCGGCCATCTCACGGATCATGGCGAACAGCTTTGAAGATTCCTCGGGTGTCAGGGTAGCGGTCGGCTCGTCAAGGATCAGCAGGCGGACGTCGAGATAGAGAACTTTCACGATCTCGACCCATTGCTGCTCACCTACCGCAAGCTCGCCGGCCAACCGATCGAGGTCGAGCCTGATCCCGAAGCGCTCGCAAATTTTTTCTACCTTGGCCCGTGCCTGATTGGCGCCAAGCCGCCAGCCGGAGGACGTGCCGACCATGATGTTCTCAAGCACGGTGAAGGTCGGCACCAGGACGAAGTGCTGATGCACCATGCCGATGCCGGCATCAAGCGCGTCACTCGGTGAGCGAAGCTCAGCCGTTCGGCCGTCGATCGTAATGCTGCCGGAATCCGCCCGGTAAAGGCCTGAGAGGCAGGACGACAAGGTTGACTTGCCGGCACCGTTCTCGCCGAGCAGGCAATGCACCTCGCCCGGCATCACGTCGAACGAAACCTCATCGACCGCCACCAGCGACCCGAAGGTCTTGGTCAGGCCTTTGACAGAAAGAAACGCGGTCATGTCCGAAAAAGGCAGAACCGGACGCACGCCTTGGTCATGGCAGCGCACGTCCGGTATCTTGAAGCATCGAGACGCTATCTCAGTCGGACTTGGCCTCGCTCATGTCGAGCTCCACCTGTGTCTCGCCTTCTTTGATGGCCATTGACGCTTCTTCGACCTCAGTCTGAACGTCTTCCGGAATTCCCTTGCTCCAATCGGCATTGAGGACGAGATCGCCGGAACCGTCCTGCCAGGTGAACCATTTGGGTTCCATCGGCGCATCGAACACGGCATCGGTGGTTTGCACTGCCCACCACTCATCGACGATCCAGTTGATATGCGGCGCCCAGCTGATGGTGGTCGAGGCGACGATCGTCTCCGGCGCATAGGGCGCCATGTCGACATAGTTGCCGAAGCAGCCGATCTGCTTCTCCTGGCAGACCTCGAAGGCGCCAGACATCTGATAGATCATGTCGGCACCGGCCGCGATCTGCGCTGTGGTCGCCTCATTCGACTTCGCCGGGTCGTACCAGGACTGGATGTAGGTGATCTTCTGCTCGACCTCGGGGTTGGCCTCTTTGGCGCCCGCGAAGAACGCGTTGATCTGATCGTTGGTATCCTCGGCCGGGAAGGTTGAAACGGCACCGATGACGTTCGATTCTGTGAGCTTGCCCGCCAGAATGCCCATCGCATAGGCTGGCTCATGGGCATGGATGAAGACCCAGTAGGCATTGCCGCCAAGCCCGCGATTGCCGGAACCTGACATCACGAACAGGATGTCAGGGAACTCATCCTTCAGGACCTCGATAGCGTCGGCATAGGCTGTGTTGCCGAAGATGATGTCGTACTCGCCGGTTTCAGCATAGGTCCGAAAAACCTGTTCGGCATTTTCGTAGACATTCTCGGTGTAGTCGAATTGGATATCGAGACCGTGCGGCTTAGTTGCGATTACCTCTTCCATCGAGGCGACGAACGAGCCGTCCCAAGGCGCTTCGGTGCCGGCCGACAACACACCGGCGATGGCGAGGCTGGTGGGGTCTTCGGCGACGGTCGGGCCGCTGGCGACGAGTGCGCCAAGGCCGAGGGCGACGGCAAGTGATCGGGGGTGTTCCATGACGAGGCAACTCCTTGTTTTTAGATGATTCCAGTATTCTCTAACTGAATGAATGCGGATGCGGCCCGCAACCTTCTCATCAGTTCATGATTTCCAGGACAGGATCGAAGACGTCAAGCGCGATGCAGTCGACAGCGCCGAGGTCGGTCATGGCATAGTCGGGGATCGCGGTAATAGACAAAACGAACATGGACATCATTGGCCAGGGCAATCCACAGCCGAGTTGGGCCGCCGCAGCATCCAGCTTCGCTTCCAGCCCTGCCATCGCGGCAGGATCGATGTCGGCGACGATCCCCCCGATCGGCAATTCGAGGCTCGCTATGACCTCGCCATCGCGGACGACCACCTGGCCGCCGCCTTTCTGGATGATCCAGTTGATCGCGACGGCCATATCCTCACTGCTGGCGCCGATGCAGACGATGTTGTTGTCATCAGGGGCGGCCGACGTCGCGATCGCACCCGCTTTGATCCCAAAGCCCGAAACGAAGGCGACGGGACGGTTTCTGGTCTTGCCATAGCGTTCGACGACGGTGACGTAGAGCACATCCTGGTCGATATCGGGCGGGACGACGCCATCATTTAGAACATCGAGAACGACGTCGCGGCGCTTTCTCACGAAAATGATTTCTGAACTCGCCATCGCCAAGGCTTTCACGCGTTTGGTGCCGGCCTCCGTCCTGACCACAAGCTCATCCGCCTTGACCGGCTCGACCGCAAAGGTCCGGGTGAGGTAGGCGGGCCGGACAGGTGGCTCGAGATCGACGCACATCCGCCCACCGTCTGCTACGAGCTTGCCCTTGGCCATGACTCTCTCGACCTGGAACGAAGCCGGATCGTCGATGATCAGAATATCCGCCTGCCTGCCAGGCGCCACCAGCCCCACGGTCTGATCGATTCGATAGGCAACGGCGCTGTTGATGGTTGCCATCTGGATCGCCGCCATCGGCTCGACGCCTTCTTTGATCGCCATCCGCACCATGTTGTCGACATGGCCGCGTTTCAAGACATCGGTCGCGACGACGTCGTCGGTGCAAAAGCTGATGCGATGCGCTGCTTTCGGCGCGAGCTTGGTCGCGAGCTGGATGTTCTCCTCGAGAAAATGGGAAATCGACGATTCTCTAATGATCACGAACATGCCGTTACGTAATTTCTCCAGAGCTTCCTCGACATCGTAGCTCTCATGATCGAGGCGAATGCCGGCGCTGGCGTAGCTTGCGAGCTTCTGCCCCCGGCACATCGGCGCGCAGCCGAACACCGGAAGTTTGTTCCTGGCCGCGATCTCCAAGGCCGCCAGAACGTCGTCGTCCTCTTCCTGGATG
>JBPCVQ010000032.1:0-22406 GCA_051010395.1 Geminicoccaceae bacterium
GGCCTGGGTTCTCCGTCGAGCCTTCAGGGCTGTCGGACGGCGTTTCCTCCTCGGACGGAGGTACAGTGGTCTCCGGCAAGTTTTCGCTGGGCGCGTCGCCCCCGAGGTTACCTGGGTTGAAGACGTCGCCGAAGGAACCGCGACCGGGGCTGGTTGGGGCCGGTGTGGGTGTCGGTGTTGCGGGTTGGGCAGGGGCTTTCGGTACGAAGATGTCCGGTCCGGGCATTTGCTGCTGAAGGCGCTGTTCCTCTCGACGTTGCAGCAGTTCCTGTCGTCGTTGATCGGCCTCCTGGCGTTTGATTTCCCGGACTTCGAGCTTGCAGGCTGACGGTTCATGGACCTGGGAGAACCAGAGCGTGCCCAGGAAGCCGAGGCCAACTAGGACCAGGACAATCGCTGCCGGATTATTCGAAAGGAAGCTTGGCAGTTTCACGCCTGACGAAAC
This sequence comes from Geminicoccaceae bacterium, assembly GCA_051010395.1. GTDB lineage: Bacteria > Pseudomonadota > Alphaproteobacteria > Geminicoccales > Geminicoccaceae > JANQPX01. The sequence continues at coordinate 446 of JBPCVQ010000032.1, forward strand.
GGAACCCACAGGCGCACCGTTGGCGATCGCCATGGCTTCCCGGCGTTTGTAGGCTTCGTGCGCAAGCGCGCCGATGACGGTGATGCCGACGATGATGACCGCGAGGGCTGAGATCGACGGGTTGATGCCGTAGCGGACCTTCTGGGCGAGTTCGATAGTGAGGGTGGGGAAGGTGCCGAAGGTGAAGGTGGTGGTGTTGTAGTTCTCGAAGGAGGCGAGGAACGCGATGACCGCAGCCGAGCCGAAGGCGGGCTTCAGGAAGGGGAGAAGGATCTTCCTAAACGCCTGGGCGTGGGTGGCGCCGAGATCGAGGGCTGCCTCCATCTGGCCCTGATCGAAGCGCTGAAGCCGGGCGATGAACACCAGCATGCAGTAGGAGGAAATGAACGTCGTCTGGCCGAGGACCGTCAGGAAAATGCCGTTGCGCAGAAAGCCGTCATCGGGGAGGCCGAGCATGGTGTTGAGGCGGCCCCAGAACACCAGCGTCGAGATTCCGAGCACGACGCCTGGGATCAGGATTGGGGCGATGACGACAGTGTAGTAAGTGGCGCGGAGTTTCGGCCAGATTTGTGTGAGAACCAACGCGCCAGCAAGGCCAAGAACGAGTGACAAAAAAACCGTTCCGGCGCCGACGATCGCGCTGTTTTTGATGCTGGAGACAATTCGCTGGTCGTTATAGAGGGTATCGAACCATTCGAAGGTGAAGCACTCGAAGGGTGCGGCGCGCGGAAAGCTCGGTGAGTTGAAGGCAGTGACGGCCATGATCAAAAGCGGGCCGAGCAGATACCCGAAGAAGATGATGAGGTAGAGGACAAGCGCCACCCTCAAAAACGACGCAGGGCCGCGTTCGGCCCTCATTTGCCGATCTCGCCCATGTTGACCTTGAAGGCGCGCATCAAGGCGAGGACGAGGATGATGCAGGTGATCAGCAGGACGACGGCGTAGGCGGAACCGCGCGCCCAGTTCTGGCCGGTGTTGAACCATTGGTAGATGATCTGGGTGAACCAGAGGCTGCTTGGACCGCCGAGGATCTGCGGGGCTGCGAGCGCGCCTGCGGTCAGCATGAACACCATGGTGCAGCCCGACACGATTCCGGGCTTGGCGAATGGGATGACCACCCGCCAGTGTATGCGCCACCAGGGTGAACCCAGGTCGCGTGCGGCCTCGACCTGATTGCGATCCAGGCTCTCGATCGCGTTGTAGATTGGGAAGATCATCAAGAGGATGTAGGCGTAGCCGAGGCCGGCATAGAGCGCGATGTTCTCGCGGACGAAATCGTGGGGCTCGTCGATGATTCCAAGGCTCATCAAACCTGTATTGATCACGCCGGATGAGCCGAAGATGATGCGGAAGGCGAAAGCGCGAAGGATCTCGTTGACCCAATAGGGAATAATCAGGAGGAGAACGAAGATGCGTGTGGAACCACCGGTTCCGGATTGGCCGAGATAGTAGGCCAATGGATAGCAGAGGATCAGGTCGAAAATGGTGATGAAGATCGCCACCATGATGGTCTTGGCGAACACCGCGAGGTCGACCTTATTGATCGGCATCTCGGTTTGGTAGCCGAGGACCGAGAGGCGATCAGGGTTGCCTGGATTGCCGAACAGCATGTGTTGGTAGTTGGCCAGCGTGTAGACATCACGCTCGGTGCCGGCGAGCGAGGGCGGCAGATTGTGGCGAAAGGAGATGTCGAGCATCGCCAGTTGCGGCAGCACGATCAGCACCAGTATCCAAAACCCGACCGCAAGGACCAGATACGACCCGAGGAGTAGGCCGTTCCGCTCGAAGAACATTTTCATGGGCCTGGCTCGGCCTGTTTGTCAGGCCTGTCGTCGCCGGCGACTATCATTCGGAAGCCAGTTCGTCGGCGGGCAGAATGAAGGCCTGGTCCGGGTCGTAGGTGAGCGTGACCTCGCTGCCTTCGGCCGACTGACGGGCCTGGCCCTGATTTACCAGAGACATCTTGATTTCCTTGCCCGCGTCACCCTCGAAGAAGAGGTTGTAGGCTTGGCCCTCGAACTCCTCATGTTTGATGCGTGCGGTGAGGTGGTGGTCACTCCTTTCGGCATTGTCGGCGATGCCGAGGGATTCGGGCCGAACGAACAGCATGGCATCGGCACCCTCGGTAAGCGAGCCTCTCGCCTCGGTTGCGATACGTGCCCGGAGATCGCCACTGCCTTCGGTGGTCACCACCGCATGCCCATTGGCCAGAGTTCTTATCTTACCGCGAAATACGTTATTTTCGCCGACGAAGGAGGCGACGAAGGGGGTCGCCGGGTCGTCGTAGATGGTTTTACCGTCGGCTATCTGGTCGATGACGCCGTTGCGCATAACGGCGACGTGGTCGGACATGGTGAGCGCTTCGCCCTGATCATGGGTAATGTAAATGAAGGTGAGGCCGACCTGCTGCTGGATGGCGCGAAGCTCGGTGCGCATATGTTGACGAAGTTTGAGATCGAGCGCGGAAAGCGGTTCGTCCAGGAGGAGCACGTCAGGCTCGGCGCAAAGGGCGCGGGCGATGGCGACGCGCTGACGCTGGCCGCCTGAGAGCTCGCCCACCAGCTTGTCGCCTTGGCCCTGAAGAGCGATCAGCTCCAAGAGCTCGTCCGCGCGTTTCCGTCGGTCTGCGGGGCCGACACCCTTAACTTCGAGGGCGAATGCTATGTTTTCCCAGACCTTCATCAGGGGGAAGAGGGCGAGGTTTTGGAAGATGAGGGCTGTCGGCCGTTTGTTGGGGCCAATCCCGGCCATATCATTGCCGCCGATCAGAACCCGGCCTTCACTCGGCTGCAAAAATCCGGAGACTGCGCGCAGGATCGTTGTCTTGCCACAGCCGGAGGGCCCGAGAAAACTAAAGAATTCACCGCCCTCGATACCGACGTTGGCATCACGAACGGCAACAAAATCCCCAAACCTTATCCAGAGATCATCAAGTTCAACGCCGACGCCACGTGTCATGCTTTGCCTCAGTCCGGGCCGCTCTCCGGCCTTTGTTCATGGTCGCCAAGACATTCATTCTAAGCCGCAATTTCGCACCCAGGCGATGGAGAAAATCGACGCACGTCAATGTAGTGCAGGCCTGGACCCCAAACTCAGGCAAGTCCAGGATCCAGGCCCCGCCTGGTTAGGCGTTGACGAACTTGTTGCGGTATTCGGTGCGCACATCGGCGTACCAGGGGGCCTCCGCAGGCCATGGGTTGAGGTTCTTCAGCGAATCGCCGGGATAGGCGTCGGCGAAGTTGGCCTTATAGGTATCGCCTGCATGCTGATCGGCGCCGAGGACTGGTGAGTTGTAGCCATGCTTGTCGATCGCCTTGCCGGCGGGTTCCGCCTTGTAGGCGAAGTCGACGAAGGCGTAGATCTGATCGATATTTTTTGCACCCACCGGCACCGCGATACCATCAACCCAGGCCATCGAGCCTTCCTTCGGCGCCTGGTACATGACCGGCTCGCCTTCGCTTTTGAGGGCGAGTGGCGGGCCGTCCCAAGTCTGGCCGACGATCACGCCTTCGTTCAAAAGCGCGTTCTTTTGAGTATCGGCATCATTCCAGAGGATCTTGACGTTACCTTTCCTCTCGATGCACCAGGCGGTAACCTTCTCCCAGATCGGGCGCATGGCCTCCTCGGACTCGTAAGCCTTCCACATGGAGCCGGGCTCGAGCTCGCCAATGGTCTCCATGTAGAGGCCGGCGCCGAGCATCATCGAATGGGGGCGACCCATGGTCTTGCCAGCGTTTTCATCGGACCAAACGTCGCCGTAGCTCGGTGCGCCGTCGGCGGGTGTCCAGAGGTCGGTGCGCCAGCCAATACCTTCGGTACCCCAGATGTGGGGCAGCCAGTGTGAGCCTTTATCTTCGAAATTCCAGCCGGTCGGGCCGATATTGGCCATAGCGGGGTTAGCATTGTCGATCGGGACCCTGTTCATGTCGATCGGCTGTAACAAGCCGAGAGGCTCCCATTGAAGATTACGGTTATTGGTTGGTGAGACGATGTCGAAACCCTGGCCGTTGGTGGCCTTCATCTTGTTGATGATTTCTTCGTTCGAGCCGATGCCGGTGTAGTTGACGGTAATTCCGGTCTCGGCAGTAAATGCCTCGATGAAGTCTGGCGGCAGATAGTCGGACCACATCAGGATGTCGACCTCGCCCGAAGAGGAAAGGGCCTGCTTGACATAAGCGGGGGCGGCAATTGCCGTAACGCCAGCTATGGTCGCACTCTTGGTGAACGAACGCCGGCTGACGCCGACCTCGGTTTTCTTGGTCATCTCATAAGCTCCCAGTAAGCTTGCGAAGACAGTTGCCGATTTCGGCTACCTTCAATCTTGCATCATGTTGACGACAGTTCAGTGTGATTGTTCGCCTTCGGCTTTCAAGCGTCTGATTCTGTCTGATGGCGGTTACTTTGGCAGAGGACAGGCCGAGCGGCAATATTCGTGCGTCGCGACATCTCCTGCAACTGCAGGCTTTTGATGGCTGTCTGAAACTGCTAAACCAGCGTCTTCAACAAGGAGTAGAGCCGATGAGTTTCGTCGTGTGGCACGACGGTCGCTGGTATGACGATGAACAGCCCAAACTGTTGGGGCCTTTGGATCATGGTATGGGCATGGCAAGTGTCGTTTTCGACGGCGCTCGTGGCTTCGACGGCCTGGCGCCGGATCTCGCTCTTCATTGCGGGCGGGTGGTCGAGTCGGCGAAGAAAATGTTGCTAACACCGTCCAAGACTGCTGGCGAAATTGAAGCGCTCTGTCGTGAGGCATTGCGGCGGCTGCCGAAAGATGCGGTCACCTATGTCCGCCCCATGTTCTACGCCATGGAGGGTTTCGTTCTACCGGTCAGCGAGTCGACCGAGTTCACGCTCGTTGTGTTCGAGCTTGCGTGGCCGGATAGGGACGGCATGCGCTGCTGTTTTTCCAGCTATCGCCGACCGGCGCGCGACATGGCGCCGACCGACGCCAAGGCAGCCTGTGGGTATCCGAACCTGCAGCGAGCGCTCCGCGAGGCGAACAATCGAGGCTTCGACAACGGTATCACCATGGATCCCTCCGGTAATGTCGCCGAGCTTTGCACCGCCAATCTCTGGATCGCAAAAGATGGTGTGGCGCTGACGCCTGCTGCGAACGGCACCTTTCTTTCCGGCATCACCCGCCAGCGGGTGGCAAAGTTGCTGCAGGACGATGGCATCCCGGTAGCCGAGACGACACTTTCGCGTCAGGATATTTTGGAGGCGGACGAGGTTTTCAGTACCGGCAATTACGGCAAGGTGATCCCGATTACGGCGGTCGAGGAAAAGGCTTTCGCCGTTGGGCCGGTGTGCGGCCGTGCCCGAGAACTCTATTTCGACTTTGCGCAAAGCCAGTCCGCCAACTGATCTGCCGCTTCAATACATGCGTAAAACAATATGTGATGGCTGCGCATAGAGATCGAAGGCTCGATCCGCCATCATTCCCTCTCATTCATGTTTCCGATGAGACGGGAGAGCCGGATGTTTCGATCCCGAAGGGAAGGGCGACGAACCTGACCTTGCCAACCGAGTCGCCCGCCTTCATGCGGGCAGTTTTCTTTCGACCATCGCGTTTTCGAGGAAAAGCTGGCAGGTGCTGTCGCTCTAGCAGGGGCAGACACCGTCTGTTAGCCTCATGGCGAAATCGATGCATCCCGCTGGTCGAAGCCGACCTCGGGAAGATGCAGGGCTGATCGAAAAGAGCTTTTCCTGGGAGGCGGTATTGATGCGGGTGGTGATGACTGGTGCTGCCGGAGGCGTAGGCAGCATGATCCGGCCTTATCTTCGAAAACTCGCAAGCGAACTCGTCCTGAGCGATCTGAACGAGATAGCCGATGCCGTCGAGAATGAGACGTCGGTCCCCGCCGATCTAACCGACCTCGAAGCCATGGAACGTTTGCTGGAAGGCGCTGACGGACTGGTTCACCTCGGCGGCCAGTCGATCGAGGGAGACTGGGATGCCGTTCTCAACGCCAATATCATCGGGCTGTACAACGCCTATGAGGCGGCGCGGCGCCAAGGCTGCAAGCGCATCGTCTTTGCGACCACCAATCATGTGGTCGGCTTTTATCGTCGACAGCGGACGATCGATCATACGGTGATGCCACGCCCGGACTCTCGCTATGGCGTGAGCAAGGCCTTTGGCGAAGCCCTCGGGCGTATGTATGCCGACAAACATGGGCTTAAGCTGTTCAACATCCGCATCGGCAATGTCGGTGACAAGCCACTGGACCTGCGCAGGCTCGCCATCTGGGTCAGCCCACGGGATCTCAGCCAGCTGATCGGTATCGGCCTGACCCATCCGACGCTGCATTACGAAGTCGTTTACGGAGCTTCGAAGAATGCACGAAGCTGGTGGGACAACAGTAATGCCTATCGACTTGGCTATGAACCGCAAGATGAGGCGGAGGCGTTCGCCGACGTCGCCCACGAAGCGTCACAGGCCAGCCCGGAGACTCCGATCACTGCGCAGTTCCAGGGCGGCACCTTCTGCGCCGATGAATTCGACGGCGACGGCTCTCAGATCGACTAGTGGCGTGGCCACGTCATTTGGATTGAACCGATGTCGAAGAAAGCGCCAAGAGGACCATTGGTATGCGTTCATTTGTCGACATGGTCTCGATTGTTTTTTGTGATCAAAGCAGCAACCGGGTGCGGAAAAATCGATGACCAAAGTTCGGACACTTTTTGAAGAACACGAGATTGCCGCTCGGGTCGATGCGCTCGCCGCTGAGATCGTTCGGGAGATCGGTGTCGACTTTACGGTGATCGGCATCTTGAAAGGCGCCTTCGTTTTCATGGCTGATCTGGTGCGCGCTCTCGACCGGGCAGGTGCGGCGCCCAGGATCGAACTTATGCGTCTCTCTAGCTATGGCCGGGGTATGACCACCTCCGGCGAGGTAAAGCTGATAGGCAATACGCCTGATAATTTCGAAGGCAAGCCGGTGCTGCTGGTCGATGACATCGTCGACACCGGACTTTCGTTGAGCTATGGGCAAGAACTTCTGACCGGGCGCAATGCTCTGAAAGTCTGGACCTGTGCCCTGCTCGACAAGCCATCTCGCCGCAAGGTGGATATGAAGGCTGATTTTGTCGGCTTCGAAATCGACGATGTCTTCGTCGTCGGCTACGGTATAGACTACGCCGAGCGCTTCAGACATCTCCCTTATATCGGTTTGGTGGAGCAGTCGGACTGATAGTGCAAAAAATATCTTTTCAGTTGAAAAAAATCTACTATTAGTAACCAAGAGTTACGCTCATCTCTTGGAGTATTCGATGATGCTGAAAGTCTCAACGACGCTGGCGGCGGCATTGCTGACCGCTATGGCCATCGGCGCAGCCGACGCGCATGACGCCGCCTCCGATGAAGGGCGTCTATGCAATCCGGTGCATGACAGCACCACGTCGGCGCTTATGACGTCGAATGGACGCTTTGTTACCCATGGCGACACCTTCGACTGCCCAAAGGCTGAACCGGTGGTTCAGGCCGCAGCTCCGGCGCCCGCACCCACACCGCCTCCGGATCCCGTCGTTATCGCCTCAATTTCCGGCGATGTAGCCTTCGATCTGAACAAGGCAACGCTTAAGCCTGAGTTCCGCTGGGAGCTGGATCGGATCATTACGACCTTGAACGAGAGCCCCGAGACCAAGTTTGAGATCGTCGGTCATGCCGACAGCACCGGTGATGCGGACTACAATCAGGGCCTCTCTGAACGCCGTGCCAAATCGGTTGCTGACTATTTCGCCCAGAACGGCATCGACCCCAGTCGTTTCACATCTTCCGGGCGCGGTGAGATGGACCCAGTCGCACCGAATGAAACTCGAGAGGGCCGCGCCAAGAACAGGCGTGTCGATATCCAGAGCTGAAGTCTAAACGTCGTTTCAAATGCGCTGACGAAAGGGGTGGAGCCGTCAAGGGGCTGCCCCTTTCCGTCAGAATATGATCATCGTCGGCGTTTCTCAAGAACGACGCCGCGTTCGATCAGGCCGTTGATCTCATCATCCCCGAGGCCAGCCTCGTTCAGAAGCTGACGGGTATGTTCGCCAAAACGGGGCGGACGCCGCTCGATTCGCCCGGGGCTGCGTGAGAATTTGATCGGCAGCCCCCATCCGCGGTAGCCCTCGAATTCGGCAGACATGTCCCTGTATTGGGCATGCTCGCTATTCCAGACCTCGGCGACATCGCGCACGGGGCCTGCGGGCACACCTTTGGCTAACAGCCTGGTGCAAAGCGCTTCGCCGTCCTGGTCGGAAAGGAGCGGCTGCAGGCTAGCGGTGAGTGCATCACGGTTGGTGACGCGATCGCCATTGGTCGAGAAGCGAGGGTCATCGGCGAGGTCGAGTGCATCAAGCTCGGCGCAAAGGCGACCGAACGCCCGATCATTCCCAATCGCCAGAAACACGTCGACCGTCGCCGTCGGATATTTGTCATAGGGTGAGATATTCGGGTGTGCGTTGCCCGTGAGAGCGGGTATCTTGCCGGAAAGGACATAGTTCGGAATGTGCGGGTGCATGAGCGCGATGCCGGCGTCATGCAGGGTCATATCGATGAATTGACCTTGGCCTGAACGCTGACGTTCGATTACAGCCATCAGAATGCCGATCGCCGAGAAGAGGCCCGTGCCGATATCGACCAGCGGGATTCCAATTCGAGTGCGGCCATCGCTCTTGCCATCCTCTTCCGGATTGGTCGGCATGCCGTTGATCGAGAACATGCCGCACATCGCCTGAATGACCGCATCATAGCCCGGCAGGCCGCCAAGTGGCCCATCGCTCCCGAACCCGCTGATGCGACAGTGGATCAGGGTCGGGTTCGCTTTCGACAGGACATCATCATAGCCAAGCCCCCAGCGCTCCATGGCACCAGGTTTGTAATTCTCGATCAGAATATCGGCGTCTCGGAGCAGATGAAGGAGAAGCTTTCGACCTTCTTCCGTAGACAGGTCGAGGCCGAGGGCGCGTTTGTTGCGATTGACGCCAATGAAATATGAGGCATCGTGCTGATCATCAAAAGGAGGGCCCCAATCTCGGACTTCGTCGCCCTGAGGCGGCTCGATTTTGATGATCTCGGCACCATAGTCCCCGAGAAGCTGGGTGCAGTAGGGTCCGCCCAGAACCCTTGTGAGATCGATGACTTTCAAACCGCCGAGCGCTGATGCTGCAACATCCATCACGTTGCTTTCCTCCTGCCTCTCTAACCGGATGGATCACCACCAGGGCTTGTCGTATCGCTCCAGCACATCCATGGCGTGACGGTAGCCGCATTCGATGCAGTAATCCAAGGTCTTCCAGGCGCGAAGCTCGATTTGCTCGACAGGCGGGGTAAAGAGGAGGTCGGCCTGGTCGCGGCAGGCGCGCGCGTGGACTTCGCTGCTGACCGTCGCCGAGCGCACCAGGAGGCTGCCGATGCCGGGCGCTCCGGTTCTCAAACGGAGCAGTGCTCGCCATCTTGGATAGTGGCTGTAGTCGGGGATGTCGCACACCAGGGCTTCGACTTGACCGACGTCGACGCCGATGACCGGGCCGCGTCCGAAAGCACGCATAACGTCGGTGGGCAGGTTGTTCATGACGGCGCCGTCCACCAGCACCTGACCCTGCTCGATCATCGGCGGCAGGATGCCGGGTATAGAGACGCTGGCGCGCAGCGAGCGCCAGAGCTCGCCTCGTTGATGCAGCTCGACATCGCCTTTGGTCAGATTTGAAGAGACACAGTAAAAGGGCTGCCAGGTCTGCTCGAAGGTGGTGTTTCCGAAAAAACGACGGAGGCGGCGCGTGACTTTGTCGCCGCGGGTGAGCGCCACGAAGGGCAGAGTGTAGTCGTTGACAGGATTGCTGTCGACGAAGGCTTCCTTGATGTTGGCGTAAAGCTCGTCGACGGACCAGCCGACGGCAACGCCTCCTGCAATGATTGAGCCGATGCTGGCGCCTCCCACCATATCGATGGGCATGCCGACTTCGCGAAGGGCCTTGATGACGCCGATATGGCTGTAACCGCGTGCACCACCGCCGGCCAGCACCAGCCCGTTGGCCTTACCGGTGACCAGCCTCGCCAGGCGATCGATCTCGCCGTCGCCGTCGCCTCTGAGATTGATCTGCAGATCGGCAGGTAGCTTCAAAACGCTTGGTTTCGGCATGTCGGGAATGTCGGCATGGGCCGGATGGACGACCACCAGATCATGCGGCCTCGGCTCTTCGCGTCGCTTGATCAGCTCATTGACCACGCGCGCCGGAAGATAGGTGCTCGGGCGCGCAAGGGCGAACACATAGTCCGCTTGCCGATGGCAGCGCCTGGCCCAGGCAGGATTGAGCATGCGCCCACGATCATAGAGCTGGGCGCAATAGAGAAGGCGGGTATGAATGGTTTCTAGCTCGTGGAGGTGATCTTCCGTGATCTCGATGGCATCGGTGGCCAGAACCTTGGTTGGCAGGAGATCGCCACGCGGTGGATCGAGGATATCGAGACGTTCGGCGAGGCGATGGCCCAGGCTTTCACTCGAAAGTTCGGGATCGAGCGAAATCAGTGCGATGGTTCCGGCCTGGCGACTGAGTGCTGCCGGTCCATGCATGCGCACCTGGCGTTCGGCGAGCATGCGAAGAAGCTGGCTCGACGTGTGTGGATGTCGGTCGATCAGTCGTTGGAATGCTGGCTCGTCCAAACCGAACAGAGTCGAGTCCCGAAGGGCCGAGACCGTCGCCGACCGGGGCTCCCCTGACATCAGGGCCAGCTCGCCGACCGTTTCCCCAGCATGGATATAACCGATGCGCCGCGGCTCTCCCTGATTGTCGTTCACCGTTACGGACAGCATGCCGCTCACGAGCACGAACAGCGCATCGCCGCTGGCGCCTTGATGGAATAGCGGTTCACCCGCGGGAAGGCTGAACCAGGTCAGCTCTTCGGTGAGCTCATTCAGGGTCTTGCGATTGAGGTCGCGGAACAGTGGCAAACGCTGAAAAACCGCATCCAGCCCTTCGTCCTGCCAGCCGCTGCTTGAGAATAGTCGCCAGCCGAACATCAAGTGGGCATCGCATCTGCCAGACGTGCGGCGAAGGCTGGATAGGTCTCTGTGACAGCGGCCTTGATCGGTCCTCTGATCAGTCGACGCGTCTCATCGTCAGGTTCCGGTGTGACGGGCGTTTTCTCCTCGTAATCAAAGTCGAAGCCGGTGAGGGCCAGAAGGTCATCCAGGGTTTGGCTTGGATGCAGATTGGCCAGCCGAAAACGTTTCCTTTGGCGATCGAAGTGCATGACGGCCTTTGATGTCACGAGGGCATAGGGGCCGCCTGGGCGATAAATATTGTCAGGGCTAGTGCCGGGCGCACTGATGAAATCCACCTCGGGCACGAATAGTCGCGGCGTGTGGGCATCGCGAAACAGAATGACCTTCGGCACCATGAAATAGAGAAAGGCAGAACCGAAGGAGCCTGGCCAGCGCACCTGACTTTGCGGATAGTCGCCGACGCCGACCAGATTGATGTTGGCTTCTCCGTCAATCTGTCCACCGCCTAGGAAAAAGGCGTCGATCCGGCCTTCTGCAGCGCAGTCGAACAGCTCTTTGCCGCCGTCGGTAAAAGGATTGTGCTTCTCGCTTCCGAGGATCGAGACACGAAGACGGCCACGGGATCGTTCTCGCTCAAGTAAAGCTGCAGCAGCTGGGATCGGCGAGGCGGCGCCGACGGCAACGTGTGAAAGGCCATCCAGCATGTCCGCAAGGGTCACAATTAAGAGTTCTTCGAGGCTGCAGCCGCTCATGCAGTAACAACCGTTTTCAAGACATGTTGATCGAGATAGCGGTGAAAGCCCTCCTCTGTCCTCGCAGTCTCAGCATAGGACTTCAAATGATCCGCTTCCGGTCCGTAGCGACCGCGAAGGGCAAGTGGTTTTGCACCTTCTGGGGCGGTTCCGATGGCGCTGATATACAACCCTGGAATGGTTCCGGCAGCGGCCTCATCATCGTCCAACAGGTTGCGCTTAGCAACCTCCTCCACGCTCACGAGCGTCGTTCTGGCTGCATGCGCCATCAACATGAGTTCGCGCCGGACGCCGATCCAGACATTGCTCTTCCGATCTGCTATCGCAGCATGGAACAGGGCGATGTCCGGCCGGATTGCCGGGACCAGGAGGATCGGATCGTCCTCACCATAGGGATTGTCGATCACCCGCCAGTCCGGCTGGTGCTTTACGAGGTCGGAACCGAGTATGCCGCGGATGGGCATGAAGGGAATGCCTTTTTCAGCAGCCTGCAGACCAGCGTGGATGACAGGGCAGGTGCTGTCTTTGATCAGGAGAGTTCCCTTCTTGACAGTGCGTGCAAAACAGGGGGCAGGGCCAGCCTCACCCAGCGTCACGGCGGCGCTCTCTACGCTTCTGACGGCACCCGCGCCGATCAGAAGATCCGCCTGAAATCCAAGTTGTGGCACACCGATCAGATGCAGATCTTTCGCGCCTCGGCGGATCAGACAGCGCACGACCTCAAGCGCGCAGCCGGAATAGTCCGGAGCCAGTGCGAGACTGGCACCATCGGGGATCATGGCCGCAAGCTTGTCGGGATCGGGCATGGCCGTCGCGTCTCCTCCTCCTAACTCCTGTACCCGTTCAGCTTGCCCGAAGCAACGAAACCCGCTACGCCCGGCCCATGATCGTTTGGCTTTCTCTGCTGCTGCTGCTGGCCGTGCTGGCCTGGATGTACCTGCTGCTGGGGCGGCACGGATTCTGGCGCGCTGTTCCGCGTCTCAAGTCCTCTTCGAGTTTGATTGAAGACGCACCTCCGGTCGCCGTGATCATCCCTGCGCGGGACGAGGCCCTGACCATCAGCACTGCCGTGCGATCGCTGCTCAGCCAGGACTATAAAGGCAGGATCGAGGTGATTGTCGTAGATGACCAGAGCCGAGACCGAACGGCGGCGATCGTCCAATCTCTGGTGCCGGAGACGGGACCTACCCGCAGGCTTGAGCTGATTGGCAATAGCGACCGGCCCGTGCGTTGGTCCGGTAAGCTCTGGGCAATCAAGACCGGCCTCGATCACCTGGGCGCGTGTACGGAAAACCCGGCTTTCCTTCTCCTGACTGATGCCGATATCGCGCATGATGTTGGCAATCTATCAGCACTTATGAAAAGAATGGTTAACGAGCGACTTGATCTCGTGTCGGTCATGGTGCGGCTGCGCACCCGGAGTTTCTGGGAGCGCTTGCTCATTCCGCCCTTCGTGTTTTTCTTTCAAATGCTTTATCCCTTTACTGCCGTGAACAAACCGGACTGCATTATCGCGGCTGCCGCCGGTGGCTGCGTTCTTCTTCGCCGGGACGCTATGCGCGATGCCGGCGGGATCGAGGCAATTCACGGAGCTCTGATCGACGATGTGGCGCTGGCGCGCATAATCAAATCGCGCCCCAACGGCAACAGGCGGATCTGGCTTGGCCATGCAGAACATACGGTCAGTCTTCGCGCTTATGACGAGCTATCGTCGATTTGGCAGATGGTGGTACGCACTGCAGATACCCAGCTTGATCACTCACTTTTCAAGCTTGCCGGAACCGTGTCGGGCATGGCGCTGATCTATCTTTCGCCGTCAATTGCCGTGTTAACCTGGCCGCTTCATCAGGAGAATATAATTGGGATATCAGGCCTTCTTGCCTGGCTGATGATGTCCTTTGCCTTTCAGCCGACACTTCGGCTCTATCGGACCTCGATTTTTTGGGCGCCAGCCCTTCCCCTTGCCGCCCTGCTGTATACGGTCATGACGATCGATTCTGCGCGTCGGTACCGTCAAGGCAAAGGAGGTGTCTGGAAGGGGAGGAGCTTTCAAGGCTAGGCAGCAATTCAGGTCGTCAAAACTCCAGCGGCGTTAACGGTGATTTAACCAAAGGGTGTTAAGGTTAAGATATGAGCAAGAGCTCATGGCGATCAGAGGAACTGCATTGGCTATCGAGGAGATCCGGCGTTAGGTTTAAGCAAGGGGTTTAAGGGAGAGCGTGGATGTTCAGTACTGGCATGAGTTTTGCGCTTGGCGAGGAGATCATGTCACTCCGTGACATGGTTCAGCGCTGGGCTGCCGAGAAGCTGGCGCCGCGCGCCGCTGAAATCGATGCGACCAACAGTTTTGCCGCCGATCTTTGGCTGGAGCTGGGGGGACTCGGCCTTTTGGGCATTACCGCTGACCCAGATCACGGCGGCACGGGTATGAGCTATCTTGCTCATGTGGTGGCAATGGAAGAGATTTCCCGGGCGAGTGCCGCGATCGGGCTTTCTTACGGTGCTCACTCCAACCTTTGCGTCAACCAGATCAACCGGAATGGCACGGAAGAGCAAAAGGCGCGCTATCTGCCGAAACTCTGCTCAGGTGAGCATGTCGGCGGCCTTGCCATGTCCGAGCCGGGATCGGGCTCCGACGTGGTCTCGATGAAGCTTCGCGCCGAGAAGCGCAATGATCGCTACATCCTGAACGGCAATAAGATGTGGATCACCAATGGCCCCGACGCCGAAACGCTGGTGGTCTATGCGAAGACGGCGCCGGACGCGGGCGCGCGTGGGATTACCGCTTTCTTGATCGAGAAGTCGATGGCCGGCTTTTCGACGGCGCAGAAGCTGGACAAGCTCGGTATGCGCGGCTCGAATACTGCCGAGCTGATCTTCGAGGAGTGCGAGGTTCCCTACGAGAACGTGCTGGGTGAAGAGGGAGGCGGGGTCGAGATCTTGATGTCCGGCCTCGACTATGAACGCGTTGTACTCGCTGGCGGGCCGCTCGGGATCATGGCGGCCTGCATGGATGTCGTGGTTCCCTATGTCCATGAGCGCAGGCAGTTCGGCCAGCCGATCGGCGACTTCCAGCTTATGCAGGGCAAACTCGCCGATATGTATACGACCATGAATGCCAGCCGCGCCTATGTTTATGCGGTCGCGGCAGCTTGTGATCGTGGCGAAACCACGCGTAAGGATGCAGCAGGCTGCATTCTCTATGCTGCAGAGAAGGCGACGTGGTGTGCACTCGAGGCCATTCAAGCGCTTGGTGGCAATGGCTATATCAACGACTACCCAACGGGCCGTTTTCTGCGCGATGCCAAGCTCTACGAGATCGGTGCCGGCACTTCCGAGATCCGGCGTATGCTGATCGGCCGCGAGATGATGAAGGAAACGGCCTGACATGGCCGTATTGACCTCCTCGGTCGCCACTGGCGACACGGTCTACAAGCGTAATCGGGAAGCCATGCTGGCGGCGATCAGCAAGGCTGAAGATGCTGCGCAACGAGCCTTTGAGGGCGGCGGCGAGGCCGCAAGAGAACGGCACGTCGCACGAGGCAAGCTCTTGCCCAGGGAGCGCGTGTCGAGGCTTCTCGACCCGGGTTCGCCCTTCCTAGAAGTCGGCTTGACTGCAGCCCATGACATGTATGATGGCGGCAGCCCCTCGGCTGGACTGATTACGGGAGTAGGCAGGGTCGAAGGGCGCGACGTAATGATCGTTTGCAATGATGCGACGGTCAAAGGCGGCACTTATTTTCCTCTCACCGTGAAGAAGCACTTACGCGCACAGGAAATCGCCGAAGCCAATCACCTGCCTTGCATTTACCTCGTGGATTCGGGCGGTGCCAACCTGCCAAACCAGGATGAGGTTTTTCCTGACCGTGATCATTTCGGTCGTATTTTCTATAATCAGGCCAACATGTCCGCAGCTGGCATCCCACAGATTGCGGTCGTCATGGGGTCCTGTACCGCAGGTGGTGCTTATGTGCCGGCGATGTCGGATGAAACGATCATCGTCAAGGAACAGGGCACGATCTTTCTGGCGGGGCCTCCTTTGGTCAAGGCCGCAATCGGCGAGGAGGTCAGCGCGGAGGATCTCGGCGGCGGCGATGTGCATACGAGGCTTTCGGGCGTCGCTGACCATCTGGCTGAAGACGATGCTCAGGCGTTGGTGCTGGCTCGACAGGCCGTTCGAGCCTTTAATAAGCCCAAGCAGACCGGTATCGAGCAAAGAACGACAGAAGCACCGCTCTACAATCCTGACGAGTTGCTCGGTGTAATTCCCGCCGATGTCAAAACGCCCTTCGATATTCGCGAGGTCATCACTCGTATCGTCGATGGTTCCCGATTCGACGAGTTCAAAGCCCGTTTCGGGCAGACACTCGTGACAGGCTTTGCGCATGTCCACGGCATGCCGGTCGGTATCATTGCGAACAACGGGGTGCTCTTTTCCGAGAGTGCCTTGAAGGGCGCGCATTTCGTCGAACTCTGCAGTCAGCGAAAAATCCCTCTTATCTTTCTCCAAAATATCACCGGTTTCATGGTCGGCCGAAAATATGAGGCAGAGGGCATCGCGAAGCATGGTGCGAAGCTGGTCACCGCGGTTGCCACCTCAGCCGTACCCAAGATCACCGTGTTGGTCGGGGGGTCGTTCGGAGCTGGCAATTACGGCATGTGTGGGCGCGCGTACAGTCCACGCTTTCTATGGACATGGCCGAACAGCCGGATCTCCGTCATGGGTGGCGAGCAGGCGGCGGGTGTGCTGGCTACGGTCAGGCGTGATGGTATCGAGCGTCAGGGCGATAGCTGGTCGAGAGACGAAGAGGAGAGCTTCAAGAAGCCAATCGTCGACCAGTTCGAGCATCAGGGCCATCCACTCTATGCCTCGGCAAGGCTTTGGGACGACGGCATCATCGATCCGCGAAAAACAAGAGACGTCCTCGGGCTCAGCCTGTCTGCGGCCCTTAATGCGCCGATCGACGAGACGCGTTTCGGCGTGTTTCGGATGTAGGCCCAGGGCATGTTCAAAAAGATCCTTGTTGCAAATCGTGGCGAGATCGCCTGTCGGGTGATGGCGACCGCGAATAGGCTCGGTATTGAAACGGTTGCAGTCTATTCGAAAGTAGATGCGCAAGCGAAGCATGTCGCTATCGCCGACGAGGCTCATCTCATTGGTCCAGCTTCTGCGGCAGAAAGCTACCTCTCTATTGAGCGCATCATCGAGGCCTGCCGCGCATCGGGTGCGGAGGCGGTGCATCCAGGCTATGGGTTTCTCTCGGAAAACCCGACATTTGTCGAGGCAATAGAGGGTGAGGGTTTGACTTTCATCGGCCCATCGGCAAAAGCGATCCGGGCCATGGGCCTGAAGGATTCCGCCAAGGTCTTGATGGAGCGGGCAGGGGTGCCTATCGTGCCCGGCTATCAGGGGGAAGATCAGGATCCTCGCCTTCTAGCCGAGAGGGCCGGCAAGATCGGCTATCCGGTCTTGATCAAGGCACGCGCCGGTGGCGGCGGCAAGGGCATGCGCCTTGTCCATTCTGAATCAGAGTTCAGAACGGCACTTGAAGGAGCTGTTCGAGAGGCCGAAGCGAGTTTTGGTGACGGGCGCTGCCTGATCGAGAAATATCTTGCCAATGCTAGGCATATCGAGATTCAGGTCTTCGGCGATAACTATGGCAATGTCGTTCATTTGTTCGAGCGGGACTGTTCCCTTCAACGTCGGCATCAAAAGGTGATCGAGGAGGCACCTGCCCCTGGCATGAACGCGGAGATCCGGGTTGCCATGGGGGCGGCGGCCGTCCGTGCGGCCGAGGCTATCGACTATGTCGGCGCCGGCACGGTCGAATTCATCGCAGATATCAGCGATGGCCTCCGGGAGGATCGATTCTATTTCATGGAAATGAACACGCGCCTGCAGGTGGAGCATCCGGTGACCGAGATGATCACTGGGCAGGATCTGGTCGAATGGCAATTGCGTGTCGCAGCAGGCGAGGCGCTGCCTCTTGCTCAGAGCGACATCTCGATCGGTGGCTGGGCCTTCGAGGCGAGGCTCTATGCAGAAGATGCCGCTATGGGTTTCCTTCCTGCAACTGGCCGACTGACTCATCTATCACTTCCCGAAACATTGGCCAGGATCGACTCGGGCGTTCGTGAGGGCGATGAAATCACGCCCCATTATGATCCGATGATCGCAAAGCTGATCGTTCATGGCCAAAGCCGTGAAGCAGCGCTCGGTCGGCTGTCATCCGCACTCGACAATAGCCGTACGGTTGGCGTCACCACCAACGTCGCGTTTCTGAGAAAACTGGCTGGGCATCCAGGCTTCGGTCATGGCGAGGTCGACACCGGCTTGATCGATCGCGATCTGGAACAGCTTGTTGCAAGGCCTGATGCCCCGATAGAGGCTCTTGCATTGGCCGCCCTCGAAGCACTTGGTCTAATCCGCGGCCATCGGTCAAGCGACGAGGTCGATTGCGATCCCTGGTCATGCCTCAAAGGCTGGCGTCTTTGGTCTGATGCCGATCACGTCGCCACCCTGTCGGACAGTGATGATTTGGTTGAAATCGGTGTGACCATTATGGCTGATGGTCACTATCGCATTCGCATTCCCGAAGGTGAGATCATCGTCGAGAGGCTGAAATTTGATGGCGAGACCATCTACTGCTGGACGACTGATCGCAGCTTTCAGGCCTATGTTTTTAGCGTTGGCGAGGCCATCACTGTGTTCCTGGACGGCGAGAGTTTCTTCTGGACGGTTCCGGATCCGCTTGCTAGCGACGCCGAAATTATGGCCGTAGATGATCGGCTGATCGCGCCGATGCCGGGATTGATTAAAGCGGTTGTAGCAGGCCCCGGTGACCGAGTTGCGATGGGTGCTGAGGTTCTGGTGATGGAAGCCATGAAAATGGAGCATACTTTGAAGATGCCGCGCGATGGCGTCGTCGACGACGTATTCGTTGCCGTCGGCGACCATGTCGAAGAGGGCAGGGTTCTCATGGAGCTTAACATTTTATCCGATGAGTCTGCCTGACACATCACATGACCATGATCAAAATGAACCTTGTCTGGTTCACCTCATCTCGCGGGCACTGGCTGGACCTGTATAAACGAAAGGGCTCCAGC
The DNA here is from genome assembly GCA_051010395.1 of Geminicoccaceae bacterium. Lineage (GTDB taxonomy): Bacteria > Pseudomonadota > Alphaproteobacteria > Geminicoccales > Geminicoccaceae > JANQPX01. Next base: position 19,302 of record JBPCVQ010000032.1, read on the forward strand.
CGTTCAATGCCGGTGCTGACCTCAAGGCATGTTCGCCGTAGCTGGTGGCGTCTCCCAATAAACATTGTCCAGCGGAGCTGAAGCGCCCCAGATTTCCAGTGGCGGGTTGCCGAGGCCAGCGTGGTAGACAGTGCGTAGTGGGTCTACATTGACATAGCAGATCGGCGCCTCATCGACGATGATCTCCTGCGCCTCGACGTAAAGCGCTCTCCTCTGCTCCTGATCTAAAGTAACGCCAGCCTCCGCCAGGAGGCCATCGACCTTGGGGTTGCAGTAGCGCTGGGTGTTGGACCAGATCACCCCCTTTTTGTGATTGTCGCAGAGATAGGTCCTGTGTACGCCGATGACCGGATCGCCCCAGTTATAGACATTGTCCATGGTCATCTCGAACTCCCAGTTCGAGACGCGCTCGGCCCAGCCGGGAAAATCGGCCGAGGCACGCACGGTTAAGGTGATGCCGACTTTCTTCAACTGTGCACGCAGATATTCCGCCACCAACTTTTGCTGTTCTTCATAGCCCGGGAAATAGTCGATGGTCAGCTCCAGACCGTCGCCGGCACCTGCCTCTGCGAGGAGTGCCTTGGATTTCTCCAAATCGAGATCATAACGATTGGCGGTCTCTGCGTAGAAAGGGCTGCCAGGCACGACTGGACCGGTCGCGGGGATCGATTGCTTGACATGCAGAACGTCGTTGATGAAGTTCCGATCGATCGCATAGCAGATCGCCTGACGCACGCGCTGGTCCTTCAGCTTGTCATGTTCGGTGTTGAAGGCGAGCCAGTTGAGCGGACCGATCGCTTCATAACCTTTGGTCGTTGAGACGAGATGGTCCAGCTCGTTCAGCCTCGCCGTATCGCGCAGCGAGATCGATGTGGTCGGCGCCATATGCGCCTCTTCGTTTTCGAGGGCGATCACGTGGCTGGATGCTTCGGGGATCACCTGCACCACGATCTTGTCGAGATAGGGCCGGTTCTCGATGAAGTAATCCTCATAGCGCTCCAGAATTACATATTCTCCAGGCTTGAACTCGGTGACCTTGAAGGGACCCGAGCCGACGATGTCCTGGCTGTTTCTGGGGTGACTGGCCATGTCCTGGCCGTCATCGTAGATGTGTTTCGGAATGATCACGCCTAGCTGCGAGGACAGCGCCAGGAGCAAGGCGGGGTGCGGCTGAGAGAGCTTCAGGACGGCCGTGCGCTCGTCGGGTGTCTCCACTGTTTCGACAACGCCGAACATGGTCTTGAAAGGATGGTTCGCCTTGATCGTTTTGATCGAGAAGGCGACGTCTTCCGACGTAATCGGATGGCCGTCATGGAAGGTGGCACCTTCGACCAGCTTGAGCGTAAGCGACAGGCCATCCTTTGACCATTCCCAGCTTTCTGCCAGATAGGGCTCTGGGTTCCAATCGGCATCGAAGCGGAGCGGGGCAGCGAACACCTGAGAACCTGGAATGCCGACTGGTGTGCCGGACTGGACGGCCGGGTTGAGATGACGGGGGCTGCTGGCGGTGGCGATAATCAAGGTGCCACCCGGACGCGGTTCGGCGATCGCGCTCATTGATATGAGAAGGCACAACAATGTCGTCAGCAGTATTGGAACTGTCGCGCGCATTGCAGGCTCCCTGATATCCCCCAATTTAGAACTCTCTCCACTCAAGGCTTTTCGCAGGGAGGCGTCAACCCGGCGACACACCAGGATCATCAAGTCGTCGATTGACCAATCGGTTTCCTTGTGTGTTGCTATTGGGAACAAACCCAAAATGAGATGAGCCATGGCACGTGCGACGACGATCTACAGGGGAGGCGTGATCCTTACGATGGACGAGGCTGATCGCACTGCCGGGGCAGTCGCAGTCAGCGACGGACGTATTCTTGCCGTCGGGTCCGAGGCGGACATCCTGACCTTGGCAGATGAGCAGACGGAGCGCGTCGATCTCAAGGGCCGGACGCTCATTCCCGCGTTTATCGATCCGCACGGGCATTTTCCGGAGAGCGGCTTTTGTGCGCTGCATCGGGTCGACCTGATGTGCCCGCCGCTCGGCGACATCACCAGTCTGGGCCAGGTGTTCGAGCGCCTCGCCGACCGTGCAGCCAAGACGCCGAAAGGTGAGTGGGTGTTTGGTGTTTTCTTCGACCAGACCGTGGTCAAAGAAAAACGGTTTCCGACCGCGAGTGAGCTGGACAAAGTCTCTGATGAACACGCCGTGGTCGTCATGCATATGTCTGGCCATGCCTGCGCCGCCAACAGCGAGGCGCTACGCCGGGCGGGCGTGGCGCGTGATACGCCGCAGCCGCCGGGTGGCCATATCGAGAAGGATCCGAGGACTGGCGACTTGACCGGTCTTCTGGAGGAACCGGCGGCCATGGGGCCGATCTCGGCGACCATGTTCGGCTCAAGCGGCGAGCGGTTTCGTGACGGGCTTCGTTGGGCTGCCGACGAATATGCGAGCCACGGCGTCACCACTGCCCAAAACGCCTGGTGCAGTGAAGCGCTGCTTCAAGAGTTCACATCAGCCGCCAGAGATGGCGAGCCTAAGATCCGCATGACCGTGCTGCCCGATGCGCATTTGGAGCAGGACATCGCTGCAGGCCGGCTCGATCTTGACGTGCCGGATGCGCGCCATCTGAAGATCGGCCCGCGGAAACTGTTCTCGGATGGCTCGATCCAGATTTTCACGGCCTATATGAGCCAGCCCTACCACACCCCGTATCGGGGTGATGCAACTTATCGCGGCTATCCTATCTACGAACCAGACGTTCTGGCTGGCCACATTCTCCGCCTGCACGAGGCCGGCCATCAGATCCACATCCACGTCAATGGCGACGGGGCAGGGGACGACGTCTTGCAAGCGTTCGAGATCGCGCAGGATCGCCATCCACGTACGGACCACCGCCACACCATCATCCACGGCCAAACCCTGCGCGAAGACCAGCTCGACCTGATAGCGACACTCGGCATCAGCATCAGTTTCTTCAGCTACCACGTCTATGTCTGGGGCGATCGCCACCGCGAGCTTTTTCTGGGGCCCGAACGCGCAAAACGCATAAGCCCAGCGGCTTCCGCTGCGAGGCGAGGCATCCGCTACACCCTGCACAACGACACCCC
>JBPCVQ010000033.1:0-10942 GCA_051010395.1 Geminicoccaceae bacterium
GAAACGGCCCGCGCGGCGGCTTTACGGGCCGCGGCCGTGTCCGGCAACATTACGGCTGCCGCGAGCGCTGCCGAATCCGCTGCAGCCTGGAGGTCCGATTTGAGGGCATAGGCCCTGGCCATATCGACCGCCAAGGCAGCCCCCGCGGTGGCGACCAGCATCACCATCGCCAGGATCGGCGCAACAGAGCCGCGCTCAGCGGCGGCGATCGCCTTCAACTGTCGAGGCCGTTCGGTCTTGTTGATCGAAATGAGGTTCAGTCGCTGCACGCTCGTCACCTTCATCTTTTCGAAGATAGATCCAATACTAGTCATAATTTATTGAACGATTCGTTAACGTGAGCATAGTTCGCACGAATTGCCTGTCCCCCGAAGGTTTGCCGCCATCACCGGTTTGACGCCCTACCTTCCACCAACACCAAGCTAACGCCCTGGCCCGCGGCCAGTGGTCTTTGGCGTGTCATGGTTCTACGTTAGTCGCATGGACTGGCTTATTCCGAACGAACAGTCGAACTGACGGACAGGGAGAGCGTGATGATGCGTAACTCGATCTTGGCGGCAGCACTTGTGAGCGTGAGTGTCTTGCCATTGGGCGCTGCCCAAGCAGCGACGGAAATTCAGTGGTGGCATGCGTTCACCGGGCGGCTGGGCGAGCTTTTGGCCAAGCAGGTCGAAGATTTCAATGCCTCCCAGTCCGACTATGTCGTCGTGCAGAGCAACAAAGGTAACTATTCGGAAACCCTGAATGCCGGCATTGCCGCGTTCCGTGCTGGCGAGCAGCCGCATGTTCTGCAGGTTTTCGAGGTCGGGACGGCGACCATGATGGCGGCCGAGGGCGCCATCAAACCGGTTTACGAGGTGATGGGTGAGAGCGGGCTCGACTTCGACCCGAGCGTCTACCTCTCTGCGGTCACAGGCTACTATACGACGCCTGAAGGGGACATGCTCTCTCTGCCATATAATAGCTCGACGCCGGTTCTCTACATCAACAAGACGGCGCTCGAAGAGGCTGGTCTCGATGCCGAAGCGGCACCAGCGACCTGGGGCGATGTCGAGGAACTGCTGGTGGCGCTGAAAGAAGCTGGCAGTGAATGCCCGCTAACCACGGCCTGGCAGTCCTGGGTGCATCTGGAGAATCTCAGCGCCTACCACAATGTGCCGTTCGCGACCGAGGATAACGGCTTTTCTGCGCTGAACACCGAGCTCGCCTTCAATGGCGAGGTGCAGGCGGCGCATATCGGTAAGATGGGTGAATGGTCGCAAAACGGCCTGTTCATCTACAGCGGCCGGCGCAACGAGGGCGGTGCGCGTTTCCGCTCCGGCGAATGTGCGCTCTTCACCGAAAGTTCCGCAGGCTATGCGGGTGTGAAAGCGGAGGCAGAGTTCCCGTTCTCCGTGGTCAATCTGCCTTATTGGGACAGTGTTGAGGGTGCTCCCCAGAATACCATCATCGGCGGGGCGTCACTTTGGGCGATGGCCGGCCATGAGGACGAGGAATACAAGGGCGTGGCTGCGTTCTTCAATTTCCTCTCGTCATCGGAGGTGCAGGCGCAGTGGCATCAGGACACCGGCTACATGCCCATCACATCAGAGGCCTATGAGCTCACCAAGAGCCAGGGCTTCTATGGCGAGAACCCAGGCACCGATGTCGCCATCATCCAGATGACAGGCAAGGAGCCGACCGCCAACTCCAAGGGCCTTCGTCTCGGCAGCTTCGATCAGATTCGCGCCATCATCGACGAGGAGCTGGAGGCGGTCTGGGCCGGCGACAAGGAAGCACAGGCAGCTCTCGACGACGCCGTCAGCCGCGGCAACGAACTGCTCCGACGCTTCGAACGCTCCGCAAAGTAGTTTTTTCGACCTGACGGTGGAGTCCGGGTTTCGGGGCTCCGCCGTCAGCCCAAATGTCGAAGAAAGCCAGCTGCCCGCAAACCGTTGATCCAAGGGCGCGTTCGTGGCAAGCGTTCGAAAGTCGATGAGGTGGTCACACCACAATGGAAAAGAGGGTCTTTTTTCAGAATAGGACGTTGCCTTATCTGCTTGTCCTGCCGCAGCTGGTCATCACCGCCGTCTTCTTTCTCTGGCCGGCGAGCCAGGCGATCTACCAGTCCTTCCTGATCGCCGATCCGTTCGGCCTCGGCAGCCAGTTTGTCTGGTTCGAGAACTTTTCCTACGTCCTCGCCGACCCTTATTATCTCGAAGCCCTTTGGGTTACCGCTGTCTTCAGTTTTTCGGTCACCGTCCTTTCGATGAGCCTGGCCTTGCTGCTGGCGGTCCTTGCCGATGGTGTGGTCAAAGGCGCCACCGGCTACAGGACGCTGGTGATCTGGCCCTATGCCGTTGCACCCGCGATCGCCGGCGTCATGTGGCTCTTTCTCTTCAACCCGTCGATCGGACTGATCGCCTATGCACTGAAGGGCTTAGGCTATCGCTGGAACCATGTGCTCAATGGCGGCGAGGCGATGCTCCTGGTGGTGATCGCCGCCTCCTGGAAGCAGATTTCTTACAACTTCCTCTTCTTCCTTGCCGGCCTGCAGTCCATCCCCAAGGGCGTGGTCGAAGCGGCCGCGCTCGATGGCGCCGGCCCCTGGCAGCGTTTTTGGAAAATCATTTTTCCGTTACTCTCACCCACCACATTCTTCCTCCTGGTGGTCAACCTCGTCTACGCCTTCTTCGAGACCTTCGGCATCATCCACACCGTCACTTCTGGCGGCCCCGGACGCTCGACCAACATCCTCGTCTACAAGGTCTACGCCGACGGTTTCGTCGGCCAGGACCTCGGCGCCTCGGCTGCCCAATCCGTGCTCCTGATGTTTATCGTCATCGCCCTGACAGTCGTTCAGTTCAGATATATCGAGCGTAGAGTGCATTACTGATGCGATCAGTTCGTTTACTTGCCAGCGTACAATGCCGAGGCGGTCATTCGCTTGGTGACAGCCTTGCCGTCAGGACCGCGACAGCGTTTAGGAGCTACTCCTAGTGGTCGGCGAATCAGGTTGGCGGACCTGGGTGACGCACGCGATTTTGCTGATCGGCATCGCGATTGTGCTTTTTCCGATCTATCTGACCTTCATCGCGTCGACCGTGACTAATCGGGATATCGTGCAACCGCCGCTGCCGCTGCTGCCGGGGCCGCATTTCATCCAGAACTATGGGGACGCGCTTCTGGCGGGTGTTAACGTCCCGGTGTGGCGGATGCTGTTCAACAGTATGGTGATGGCTGGTGGCATCGCGATCGGTAAGATCGTGATCTCCTTTCTCTCGGCCTTCGCCATCGTCTATTTCCGATTTCCCTTCAGACAGCTCTGCTTCTGGACAATCTTCATCACGCTGATGCTGCCGGTCGAGGTGCGGATCGTTCCGACCTACGAAATCGCGGCCAATCTCGGTCTCTTGAACAGCTATGCGGGGTTGATCCTGCCATTGATCGCATCCGCTACTGCGACCTTCCTGTTTCGCCAGTTCTTCATGACCGTGCCGGACGAGCTGGTCGAGGCGGCGCGCATCGACGGGGCCGGGCCGATGCGCTTCATGTGGAGCATTTTGCTCCCCATCTCCCGCACCAACATCGCGGCCCTCTTCGTCATCCTCTTCATCTATGGCTGGAATCAGTATCTCTGGCCGCTCCTGATCACCACCGATCCCTCGATGAACACCATCGTGATGGGCATCAAGCAAATGCTGCCGACGGCGGATGACTGGGGTAACTGGCCTGTCACCATGGCGACCGCCGTGCTGGCCATGGTCCCGCCGATTATCGTGGTGGTAGCCATGCAGCGCCTCTTTATCAAAGGCCTGGTCGAAAGCGATAAATAGACGTACCGATGATCCGCAACAGTGGCTTGCGGCTCTGCCGCATCGACGATATGCCAGAGTGATGAGCGCACAGCAATCATCCTCTACGGTCGAGCTTTCCGGACAGCAATACGGTGAGGTCGGTACGCCGATCGTCATCCTTCACGGCCTGCTCGGTTCGAACCGAAACTGGACCAGTATCGCCAAGCGACTGGCTCAAAAGTACAAGGTCGTGGCCCTCGATCTCCGCAACCACGGCAGCTCGCCCTGGGCGGACGCCATGTCCTACTCGCTGATGGCGGCCGATGTTCGTGCTTATATCGAGCAGAACGCGCTCGGTCCGGTGACCGTGATCGGTCACAGCATGGGCGGCAAGACAGCCATGCGGCTGGCGCTGGATGCGCCGTCGCTCGTGGAGCGGCTGGTGGTCGTCGATATCGCGCCTGTCGATTACGACCACAGTACGGGCGAGTATGTCGAGGCGCTGCGCGCACTCGATCTTGACGGTGTGGGCAGTCGGAACACCCTGGATGAGCGTTTGGTGGAAAGTGTTTCGGAACCAGCGATTCGTGCCTTTCTCTTGCAGAATCTGGTTCGCCAGAACGAGGGGTTCACATGGAGGGCCAATCTCGATGTCTTGTCGAAGGCCATGCCATCGCTGATGGCTTTTCCGACCGGCGAGCACGATCGTTATCGTGGTCCAGCCCTCTTTCTCTCAGGCGCTTCTTCCAATTATGTGACGTCCTCCCAAAAGCCGGCCATCGAGCGTCTTTTCGAGAAGGCGGATCTTCGGGTGATCGCCGATGCCGGTCATTGGGTGCATGCCGAACAACCCACCGCCTTTTTGGCGCACCTCCAGCATTTTCTCGAAGGCTGAGCCTTCTCTCTTGTTCTCATTCATGCTTGTCAGATTGAGGGCGTGGAGCCGCATGAACGCGGCTGGGGGTTGAAATGGCGGAAACTTTCCTGAAAGTGTTGCCGCTCCCTATCTTGGGGGCGAGGAGGTTACGTTGATCGATGCATCAAGCCAGGGCTATGGTGGCATTGCCCGTGTGTTTCACTGGCTCACCGCCTTACTGATTCTGGCGCTGTTTGCGCTCGGTTGGTACATGACCGATCTGGAGCCAAGCGACCCCAGCACGTTTAACCTCTATCAGATCCACAAATCGATCGGCGTCACCGTCTTCACCCTGGCGCTCCTGCGCCTTGCATGGCGGCTGACCCACAAAGCGCCACCCTGGCCCGAGCACATGGCTACATGGGAGCGTTTCGCCGCTACGGGCGCCCATTGGGCGCTTTACGGTCTCATTCTGCTGCAGCCGTTGCTCGGCGTTCTGCAGTCGAATGCCGCAAATTTCCCGATCGTGTTCTGGGGGCATTTCGAGCTTCCGGCACTGATCGGTCCGAGCGAGACGCTCGACTATGTTCTAAAGCAGCTGCACCACCTGCTGGCCAATGCGCTCGCCGGCCTGGTTCTCCTCCATGTTGGTGCCGCTCTTCGCCATCACATCCAGCTGAAGGATAGTGTTCTCCGCAACATGCTGCCTTCAGCCACGATGGGCATCGGCGTGGTCGCGCTCACGCTCGCTTTCGTGGTGCCGCCGTTTCTTTTGATGGGACAATTGAAACCGTCGACGACCGCAGGGGAGGGCGATGATGTGAAAGCCGGCGCTCCTGCAACCGAAGCCACCGATGATTTCGAGCCGGTTGGCGTGCTCTGGTCGATCGAGGAGGACTCGAAGCTTGGCTTCATCGCCCTTCAGCAGGGATCGGCCGTGGAAGGAAGTTTCGATAGTTTCGATGCCAAGATTGTTTTCGATCCCGATGATCTCGAAAACAGTCAGATCAAGGTCGACATCGACGTCACCAGCATCACCACTGGCCACAGTGACCGCGATCAGACGCTGAATTCGGCGTCCTTCTTCGATACCAACACCTGGCCGTCCGCCGCATTCGTGAGCCGGGGCATCACTGCAATAGGTGATGGATCTTACGAAGCTGCAGGTACGCTCGCCATGCGCGATGTCGTGAAAGACGTCGTCCTCGCCTTCACGCTGGTGATCGAGAAGGACCCGGCAGGCAGCGGCCAGTTGAAAGCCCATGCCAAGGGCGAGCTGCCGATCAAGCGGTTGGACTACGGCATAGGGCAGGGGGACTGGGCATCAACGGGGACGGTCGCCGACGAGGTAACCATCACCGTCGACATCAAAGCTACTCGGCCCTGACTGGACCCGACGGTGTCAAAGGGGATCGTCTGCTCACCAAGTGACATTTACCCAGCAAGCAGCAATGCCAGTAACGGCCGCCGATAGTACCCGACGGAGCGAGGTCCAGTAACCGCTGCCACGCGTCGTGGCTAGTCGACGAGGGTGAGGTGGATACGGCGGTTGTGGCGGCCTTTGCTTTCGATCTTGCCGACAGTAACGCCCCCGATTTCGCCGGTGCTGCGCACATGGGTGCCGCCGCAGACCTGCAGATCGATGCCCTCAATGTCCACGAGCCTGATCTTGCCGTCGACCACCGGTGGCTTGACGTTCATGGTGCGTACCAGTTCCGGGCGCCGCCTGATCTCGTCGGCATCGACCCACTCCTCGCGGATCGTGCGATCTTCGGCGATCCACTCCTCGATTTTCTCGCCGATCTCAGTCTTGTCGAGCTTGATGCTCTTCACGTCGAAATCGAGTCGGCTCTTATGCTCGCCCACCTGGCCACCTGAAACCGGCTGCTGGACTGCAGCGCAGAGAAGATGAAGGGCCGAGTGCATGCGCATCAGCCGATGGCGCCTTGGCCAGTAGACTTCCGCGATCAGGCGTGTGCCGACATCCGGGCGCGGCGCCCTTTCCGAAACACGATGCACCACATCGAAACCGTCCGGGCCCTTGATCGTGTCCACCACGTCGAGCGAGCTGCCGTCGGACAGAAGCAGCCGCCCCCGATCGCCGGGCTGACCACCACCCGTTGGAAAGAAAACGGTGCGGTCCAGGCGAAGGCCAACATCGCCGACGGCGATGATCTGGGCGTCGCAACGGCGGGCGTAGGCGTCTTGGCGGAACAGTTCGATGGTCATGTGCATCAAGCAGTTGTTTCTTTATGGTTCAGCGATCGAGCATGTGGCCGCTGCGAAGCGCTTTGGTCTCGAGATAAGCTTGGTTATGCGGGTTGGCCGGCATGGTGTGGCGCACCCGTTCGACGACATTGACACCCTCCAGCGCCATGGCTTCAACTTTGGTGGGATTGTTGGTCATCAGGCGGATTTCCTCAATCCCGAGATGCCGGAGGATGTTGACGGCAGCCCGAAAAGACCGCTCGTCGGGCTCGAAGCCCAGATGTTCGTTGGCATCGACCGTATCCAGCCCCTGATCTTGCAGCTGGTAGGCACGAAGCTTGTTCATGAGCCCAATGCCGCGGCCTTCATGGGCGAGATAGAGAAGAACGCCATGGCCGGCTTCGCCGATAAGCTCCAGCGCCCGATTGAGCTGTGGGCCGCAGTCACAGCGCATCGAACCCAGAATATCGCCGGTGAAGCATTCCGAATGCAAGCGGCAAAGAGCTGGTTGGTGGTCGGACGGGTCGCCGACCACGATGGCGAAATGCTCGGCGCCGCCATCTGTTGGCTGGAAGCCGATGATGCGGGCATTCTCGGCGGCTGCAAGCGGCAGGCGTGCTTCCGTCACGGGGCGAAGTGTGTCGGCGGAAAGATTGGTGTAGCGGGCGATCGCGTCGGCATTGACCCTGAGCAGATCGCGGTTCGCGGCCGAACCATTGAGCTGATCGAACCAGCCGCTCGCCAGCGGGATGGTGACCGCGGCCGGCAGCATCTCCGCCAGCTTCGAGAGGCGAATGGCGGCTGAAGCGCAGCTGTCGTCATCCGCATCAAGGAGCGATATCGGTTGCGGCAGAAGCGGAGCTGGCGTCGCCGTCGACCAGGTCGGGTCGACCAGGCAGCGCACGGTGTCGGCATTGACCGCACTGGTGATCGCCAGCAGCACGACAGGCGCTGTCGAGGCGGGAAAATCGAGAACCCTTGCGCGGTTGGCGGTCAGCGCCAGTCGAGGCTGGCCCTTTCCGGATCGGCCGAGCAGCTCCAGGCTTTCGGCCGTTACGGCCTCTGCGGCCTGGGTCAGCGCGGCCTCGCCATGGCTTTCGATGACGACGAAACTACCACGTCTCAAATCGGCAACAGCCCGGTTGACCGATACCATGGTCACTGTATCGGCTGCTGGACTGTCGTTCAAATCGGAACTCATCAACGCGTTCCTCAAACCTTTACTTGCTTTGCGGCACCGGCAGGGGCCTGTTCTAACAGACAGTTGGTGCTGCCTGCCATTGTGATCGAATATGATATGCGTTGGACAGCGATCAAGTGCTCGCTCTTTCCTCGAGGCCTCGGTTCGGGATCGAGCCTTGAAGCAAGGCCCTGATATCCAGGCCGAAAGAAAGGACCAGGGAGGACAGTGCGACCAACGCGATGATCGTGCTTCTAGTTTGGTCGAGTGGCGGCAAGAGGCAAGCCAAAAGAGCGATACCCTGCAGCGCGCACACCGTTTTTCTTCGAAAGCTTGGGCTAAGCGGTCCGGCAAGCGGCTTCATGAACCAGCTCGCAGCCACAAAGGCATAGCGCATCAGGCCGATCAGAAGAACCCAGGCGCCGGCCTGACCGGTTTGCCAGACCAAGAGCGAGAGGATCAGCAGCAAGAGTGCGTCGATCTCCATGTCAAAGCGCGCGCCGAAATCGGAGCTGAGATTGAGGCGTCTGGCGAGGAAACCGTCGACGCCGTCGAGCGCCAGCGCCACGGCGATCAAGCCTGCGAGGTGCCAGCTGATATCCGGCTCCTGACCGCTCACCAGCAGCGTACTGCCGATCAGGCACACCAGGCCGGAGCGCAACAGGGTCGCCTGGTTGGCCTCGCCGAACCGGCTGCCGGCCGCGTGTGAAATCCAGAGAATGTTGATGAGGGTAGCGAGCACGAAAAAGCTGACGATGCTTGCGAGAAGGTGGTGCGTTTGCCAAACGGACTCTTGAACGAAATACCAACCGATGCCGGTCGTGACGATCGCAACCGTGAAGCTGCTGGCGACAACGCCACCGATGTCCGGCAAAAGCTCTTGGCGAGCGTAGACTCTTGTTTGTGACATGACGTCTTGTGTTTCCAACTTGGTTACCACTTGAGTTACGCATTCCGTCCGGCCCCGGATTACCGAAGCGGGCCAGAACCTTACTGGCCGTTGGGTGTCCGGCGTTCAACTGGCTCTTTCAGTGTCGGATAGGGGCGACTGAACGACGATCCGACCTTGGACGAAAAAGAAAACTACCTCCGATACGGCCTTTTAGCTCAACAGGGCTTTTTTGCCAGCGCGCCCTGGGTTACAGCGACGATGTCGCCTAGCACAGAAAACTCACCTCGCGATCGTCGAGCAGGGAAGTCGCCTTGAACAGTCATTCCGAAGGAGCAGAAGAAAGCACCGCCAGGTTCGATTCGGCCTGGAAGCTTCTGCTCGAACAACGGGAAATCCAGAACTCCTCCCTTTCTCGACCGAGAGACACTAGCAATGAATTAACAACGTCTCAACTGGCCAAACTATTCCAGGAAGGGGGTGAGAGAACGCGCAGCTTGATCGACATCTATCTTCCGTTGAATACTGCCGATCCAGCCGGTTTCGTTGTTGCCCATCTCGGCCAGAGCCTTGATGGGCGTATCGCTGCGGTCAACGGGACGTCCCGCTGGATCACGGGCTCGGAAGACGTAACCCACAATCATCGCATGCGCGCACTATCGGATGCGGTTGTGGTCGGCGCCGGCACGGTTTGCTATGACGATCCGCAGCTGACCGTGCGTGGGATCACCGGGCGCTCGCCGGTCAGGGTGGTCATTGATCCCAGCCGGCGGTTGGGGGCGGACTTTAAGGTTTTCTCGGATGGCGAGGCCGATACCCTGCTGCTTTGTCGTAAGAGTGTCGTTCAAGGCGTTGAACGGCTTGGCCGAGCAAAGGTGATCGGCGTTGCCGAAGATCAAAATGGCCTGTCGCCAGAAGGGATCCTGGCATCCCTGCGTGAGGAAGGCTTAAGAAGAATATTTGTGGAAGGCGGTGGTATGACGGTATCCAGATTTCTCGAAGCCGGCTGTCTGGATCGACTTCAGATCACCGTGGCGCCGGTGATTCTGGGATCGGGGCGGCCGGGCATCACCTTGCCCGAAATCGAGGATGTGAGCCTGGGATTGAGACCGACGATCCGCCAGTTTCAGCTTGGTGCCGATACGCTGTTCGAATGCTGCTTCGATGATCGACGTCGATGAACGTTGCGAACGCCAAGGAGGCGAGTGCTTTTTGGATCTTCGGACCTGGCCAGGGCGCCTTGCGTGCGGAGCAGATCAAGGAACCTGAACAGGGTGAAGCCCTGGTGGAAACGGTCGCAACCGGGATCAGCCGCGGGACTGAAACGCTGGTTTTCCAGGGCCTCGTTCCGGAAAGCCAGCATCAGAAAATGCGCGCACCCTTTCAGGTGGGCGGTTTTGATTTTCCGCTGAAATATGGCTATGCGTCGGTTGGCTGCGTGGTCAAGGGGCCGAAAGAGCTGACCGGCAAGCGGGTCTTTTGCCTGCACCCCCATCAGGATCGCTACGTCGTGCCTCTCGATGCCGTGGTGCCGGTGCCGGAAGCAGTATCCAGCGGGCGTGCGGTACTGGCTGCCAACATGGAGACGGCGCTGAATGCCCTTTGGGATGCGCCGCCGCGCATCGGCGAACGTATCGCCGTGGTCGGCTGCGGCGTGATCGGCGCCCTCGTTGCCCGCCTTGCCGCTGACCATCCGGGCGTCCAGGTCCAGTTGATCGACATCAATTCCGAGAAAGGCGCGATGGCGCGCGCCCTCGATCTGCCGTTTTCGGCGCCTGAGGAAGCCGGCAGCGATTTCGACATGGTCATCCATGCAAGTGGCCATCCTGACGGGCTGCGCACCGCCTTCCGCCTTGCGGGTTTCGAGGCGAGGATCATCGATCTCAGTTGGTACGGCGATCGCGAGGTCAGCCTGCCGCTTGGCGAGAACTTTCACAGCCGGAGACTGCAGCTGATCTCCAGCCAGGTCGGCGCGATCTCGCCATTGATGCGTGGCCGAAGGACCCATCAGGACCGCATGTCGCTCGCTCTCC
>JBPCVQ010000034.1:0-30825 GCA_051010395.1 Geminicoccaceae bacterium
GTCTGCTCCAGCGTGAAGGGCATTCCCAACCGCTTCATCTACGGCACCTCCAAGGCCGCCGTCATCGGTCTCACCCGTTCGGTCGCCGCAGACTTCGTCGGGCGCGGCATCCGGTGCAACACGATCTGTCCGGGCACGGTGCAATCGCCCTCGCTGGATGAGCGCATCAATGCGTTCGATGATCCGGTCCAAGCCAGAAAAGACTTCATCGCCCGCCAGCCCATGGGCCGCCTCGGAACAGCCGAGGAGATCGCCGCCCTCGTCGTCCATCTCGCAGGCGACGAGAGCGCCTACACCACGGGGCAGGCCATCGTCATCGACGGCGGCATCGCAATCTAGTGGTGTGACCACGGCATGGACTTTGGAGACGCCTTCGAAGAAAGGGCCTGGATATCAATGGGTTTGCGGGCTTTTGTCGGGGTGGTGTTTGGGCTGTTCACTATAGATCCGACCACGAGTCCATTTTTTAACATTGCCGTGGTAAACTCTTCGGACCTGTGAAACCAACCAGAGAGATTGACGTGATTTACTGCCTCATCGTTCTCCTGGTGATTACGTTCGTCGCCACCTATTGGGCCAACCGACTGGCTTATCAACGAAAACGCCATGTCGGCGGCTGGTCGTTCGCAACCGCCATGCTGCCCCCGCTGGTGCTCATCCTCTGGGCCTTGCCAGCAAGAGCGCCCACTTGACCGACCCCATTTCGATAGCAGCTAAAATAAACCATCGCCCCCAATACGAACCTCAAAACTTGCCCGCAAACCTTTCACAAATAAGGCGACTTCATCGACAGCGTGTCCAAAGTCAATGACGTGGCCACGCCACTAGATGATGGCTTTTTCCAGCAGCGGTTCGTTTTTCTGGATGCGTTCATAGCCGAGTGACGACAGGTCAAGCTCACGAAATCCGCCATAGGTGATCAACTCCGACACCCCTCGCCCCATAGCCGGGGATTGCTGGAGGCCGTGGCCGGAGAAACCGTTCACGAAGATGAAATTCCCGACCTCGGGATGCGCGCCGATCACGGCATTCTGGTCCAGTGTGTTGTAGGCATAATGACCGACCCAGCCATTCAGAAGCTTGATTCTTTCGAACGCCGGCACACGGTTGGCGAGCACCGGCCAGATTTTTCGCTCGAAGATATCGTGATCCATCTCGAAATCATCGAATGCGACTGCGGGGTCACCGTCATCCGGCGGGCAACCGCAGAGATAGTTCACACCATCGCTACGCATATGCACACCCGCAGGATCGATGGTCAGCGGCAGTGCCTGATCGAGCGGTGTCTCAGCTGCAAAAACGAAGGTGTAGCGTCGCCGAGGTTCAACCGGCAGCTCGAAGCCTGCCATGCCGGCGGTCACCGCCGCCCTCGGACCGGAGGCATTCACCACTGTGCCGGCGGTGATTTTTTCGCCCGATTTGAGCGTTACACCGGAGATGCGCCCGCTTTCGCGTTCGATCGATACCACCTCTGATGTGACGTATTCGACCCCGTTCTTGCGTGCTCCTCGCCGCAGCCAGTCGAACATGGTGGCGCCGTCGAAATAGCCCTCGTCGAGCGTGTTGTGGCTGCCGACGATGATATCGTCGAGCTGGTAGAAAGGATAACGCTCGGCGATCTCGTCCGGTGACATGATCCGGGTGCCGGCGCCGAGCGAAGACTGCAGTTCCTGACACTCCTTTAGGACGTCGGCGAAGGCTTCCCTGTCCGAGAGGTACATATAGCCGTAGCTTTGCAACAGGATCTCAGGCACCTCTGGGTCGCCGCCCAGGCGCTCGCGAAAAGACTTGATGAAGGCAGCGCCGAACTGTGAAATCCGGATGTTGACGGCGTTGGAAAACTGCTGACGGATGCAGCTATTGGTATGGCTGGTCGATGCCGTCTCGTAGGTGGGATCACGCTCGACGACAAGAACGCTTCCGTCGAAATCCGGGTTGTCGGATAGGAACCAGGCCGCTGACGATCCCATCATCGCTCCGCCGACGATGATCACATCATAGGAACGATGCCTGGGCTGGCTTTGAAGGGGCGAGAGCTGCATCGGTTCGCCTTTGCCTGCTGGTTAAGCGATACATTCTGCGCTGGCGCATTGTCTCCAGCTTAGCCAAGAGAATGTCGACAAAATCAGCAGGCTGCAATCCGTCCGGTGGTGTATTCGGTATGAAAGATACCCAAGACAATACCGACAAGGGACCGCATACCCTTGGATTTTCAGGAACTTTCGTCGATAGCAGTGGAAACCAAACGACGTGGTCGTACCACTAGACGAAGGCGAGATCCGGGGCCAGATCGGCGACGCGGCGAAGGGCGCCGAGCGCCCGGCCGCTTTCCCGCCCGAGCCGGATCAACGAGCCTGTCTGATGGGGGCGGCGCATCAACTCCATCAGCACGGCGAGCGGCTTGATCTGTCCCTGGTCGCCGAGACCCTGGCGCGCGGCTTCAGGAATGGCTTCGTCATGGGTATCGGCGATTACGCGCACCACCACGAAAGGCAGCTTGGATGCCTTCGCCACCTCGCCTACGGCATGGCTCTCCATGTCGACGGCCGCAGCACCGCTGGTCTGATGCAATGCTGCCTTGGCCGCAGGCGTCGCCACGAGATCATCGCTGCCGATCACCGTCGTCGGCTGTGGATCCAAATCAGCGGCTTGGGCCAGATAAGTCAGGCGTTCTCGCCAGATCGCGTCGGTCTCGATCTGGCTGCCATCAGGTAGGACGACCATCTTGGGCAGCAGCAAGGTGCCTGACGACAAGCCCGGGCGAAGTCCCCCAGCCAAGCCGAAACTGCAGAGCGCACAGACGTCTTGGGTTACAAGCCGCTCGGCGCCGCTACGTGCTTTGGTTGAGTTTCCGCCCGTGCATATGAAACGGTTCTGGCCCTGACGAAGACAGCGCGCCTCCGCGACCAGACCAGTCACGATACCAATCATTCTTGGTTTTACATCCCGTAGCCGACCCGACGGTCGTTTCGGTTCATCAAATTCGTATAGCGGGCAACCGCCCAGAGCGGGAAATAACTACGATAACCGTGGTAATGAAGATAGAAGACTTTCGGGAACCCCACCGCGTTATAGAGTCGCTCCTTCCACATCGCCCCCCCACGTTCCGCCAAACGCAGATAGTCGACGCCACGTTTCACGCCATCGCTTTCCGTCCGTCCCGCCGCCATCAAGGCCAGGAGCGCCCAGGCCGTCTGAGAAGGGACGCTCTCGACGCGCTCGTCCTTCCTGTCTTCCCAATAGCTGGCACAGCTCTCGCCCCAGCCACCATCGTCATGCTGTCGGCTCATCAACCAATCGACAGCGCGGCTGATGTAACCGGCATTCATGTCCTCGCCCGCCGCATTCAACGCCACCAGAACCGACCATGTGCCGTAGATGTAATTGGTGCCCCAGCGACCAAACCAGGAACCGTCCGGCTCCTGCTCGTTCTTCAGGAATGCGATTGCGCGCGCGACGGCCGGATGATCTCGGCTGTATCCAGTTTCGGCAAGGGCACTCAAGCAGCGAGCGGTGACATCCGAGGTCGGTGGATCGAGCAACGCGCCGTGGTCGGCGAACGGAATGCTGTTCAGATAATGATGGGTATTGTCGACATCGAAGGCTCCCCAGCCGCCATTCGACGACTGCATGCCGAGTATCCAGTCGTTCGCCGTCTTGATCGCCGACCTGTAGCGCTCGGGATCGGCGCGGTGCATCGCGCAGACCACGGCTGCGGTATCGTCGACATCGGGATAGTGATCGTTCTCATATTCGAACGCCCAGCCGCCAGGCTTGGTGCCGGGTGCCGCCCTGACCGCCCAATCGCCGACCTTGTCGGTAATCTGGCGCTCGACCAGCCAGTCGAGCGCACGGCGCGCAGGCTCGCTCGGTTCGCGATCCGCAACTTCCAGCATGGCGTGAGCCGCGAGTGCGGTATCCCAGACCGGCGACAGGCAGGGCTGGCAATAGGCCTGATCCTCTTCGATCACGAGAAGACGCTTTAGCGCCTGCTTGGCGGTGACGACATCCGGATGATCTTTCCCGTAGCCCATCAGCTCCAGCGCAATGACCGCATTGGCCATCGCAGGATAGATGCCACCCAGCCCCTCCTCGCCGTTCAACCGTTCCCTGACGAAATCGAGTGCCGCTTGCAGCGCCCGTTTGCGTGAGATCCGCGGGAAGAAGGGCTCGGCCCGCTGCAGCACCTTGTCGAGACCGAGGAACAGATTGCCGACAGCGCTGCCCGTCGGGTTCACATTGTAGCGCCGCTCCAGCTCCGGCGGCGTCGTGAACAGCTCCTTGATGTCGATGCCACGGACATTCTTGGCCAGCGGCTTCTTCGCCATGACGATCAGGAGCGGCGCAATCACCGTTCTGGACCAGTAGGAGACCTTCTCCATATGGAACGGGAACCAGCGCGGCAGCAGCATGATCTCGACCGGCATGACCGGAACGGCGCGCCAGGGAACCTGGCCGAACAACGCCAGTGTGATCCGGGTGAACACGTTGCAGCGCGCAGCACCTCCATGGGCAAGGATCGCCTTTCTCGCACGCGCCATGTGATCAGCATTCGGATCATCGCCGATCAGCTTCAAGGCGTAGTAAGCCTTGACGCTGGCGCTCATATCGAAGGCGCCGCCTTCGAAGAGCGGCCAGCCGCCGTGATCCGCCTGTCTGCCGCGCAGATAGACTGCGATTTTCTCATCGAGCGCCTGGTCGGTCTCATCCAGGAAATGGCCGAGCAGCACATATTCGGCGGGAATGGTCGCATCGGCTTCGAGTTCGAAGCACCAATGCCCGTCAGGGCGCTGTTCCGCCTCGAGTGCGCGAGCCACGTCGGCGATCACGTGCTCCAGGCTCTCCTTCGCCAGAGGCTCGCCTCGAGCATCTTGTTCCTCAGCCTCAAGGAGCCATTCATTGCTTTGCTCCTCGTCGAGGCAGGCATATCGATCTTCAGCCATGGTTTCCATTACGATGATCGAGGATGACGTGGATTAAACTGATAAACGTTGTAATTCCATAATTCGTCCAATGAGTGGAATACCTAAATATCAACTTTTCACAGTGATTTGATCGGGCATTTACAGCTTGCGGGGACGATCGGCAAGTCCATTCGCTAGGGAAGCCGGCTGCCAGCAGCACGTGAGTACACCGTTTGGCCGTGCAATGGCCGGTCATTGGAGAACGCGTATGATCCGTAAAACGGTCCAGGCCCTCGGCTTCATTGGCCTGGGCGTGATGGGCGAGCCGATGTGCCGAAACCTGATCGCCGCTGGAAAATGGCGGGTTGTCGCTTACGACCGCTTGCCGGAACCCCTCACCCGCCTTCAGGAACTAGGCGCCGAGACGGCTCCATCGGCAAAAACCCTTGTCGCAAATGTCGATATGGTCATCACCTGTCTGCCGGGCGGCCGCGAGGTTCGAGATCTTCTGCTCGGATCAGAGAAGCTGATCGACCAATTGAGGGACGACCAGATCCTCGTGGACATGTCGACCTCCCCGCCCTCCTTGATGCGTGATCTCGCGTCAGCCGCAAGGCTACAGGGCGCGCACTTCGCCGATGCACCGATCGCTCGTACCCGTGAGGCAGCATCCGATGGTACGCTCGCCATCATGGTAGGCGCGGAGGAGGCCGTGTTCGAGGCGATACGCCCAGTGCTTTCGGTCATGGGCTCGGACATCATGCATTGTGGTGCGCCCGGTGCCGGGCAGGTCATCAAGATCATGAATAACATGGTCCTGTTTCAAACCGTTCAGGCGCTTTCGGAGGCCATCACCCTTGCCGAGGGCGCCGGTGTGGACGGCAAGACCTTGTTCGAGACGATGACCAAAGGCTCAGGCGACAGCTTCGCCCTTCGCAACCACGCGATGAAAAGCCTTCTCCCCGAGATTTATCCGGAAAAAGCATTCGCCGTTGACTATGCCGCCAAGGATCTCGCCTACGCGCTCGACATGGCAGCAGAGCAAGGCGTCGACGCGCCCGGCGCTGCCAATATGGCCAGACAGTTCGACGAAGCCATCGCCCAGGGATATGGCAACTCGTATTTCCCGGTGGTCCGCCGTCTTCTCAAGAAAGCTGAGAACACGTAAAGCCCAGACCGCTGCCCCGCCACTAGGTTCCAGGAATGAAACGCTGCAGCACTAAGGTGAGCACGAAGCCGGCAATTGCCCACCAGGCAAGCACGACCTCGCCGGCGCTGGCGAGAAAGATCGAGTCCAGCAGGCAGATGCCGGCGATCAGCACCGAGACAGCGACGCCGATGTCGCCTGGCAAACGTCTTCTCAACATCCAGATCGCGACACCGATAACCGCCAGCAGCAGGATAAAGGCGAATGCGGATGTCATATTGGCGCCGATCGAGAGTGCCCCGTAGATCAACGGTGGTGCAAACAGCAGGAGCGGCCACATCCCATCGATCTCGCTCAAATTTTCCTGACGCGCGATGGCTGTCAGCCCGATCAGGTAGGAAAAAAGCAGCAAGGCCGCCAGCAACAGCCAGGCGGGCGGCGGCACCAGAAAGCAGAGGCCCGCGGTGACATAGACCATCATCCGGCAAATACCCATGACGTAGGGACCGAATGGGTTGCCTTTATGGTGCCAATCATAGACAACGATGGCCGTGATCAGCACCAAGCCGGCAACGCTCGGCCAGCCACCAGTTCCATTCTCCGCAACGAACCCGACCCAGAGCAAAAGGCAAAGGCCCACGATGAACATGACGATCCCGCCGTTCATCACCGTTCGCTGGTCGATCAGCCCGCTTGGAATGGGCCGATCCGGCCGTTCCTTTCGGTCGATGTCGGCATCGAAAGCGTCATTCAGATACATGCCACCGACATAGAAAAGAGAAAGCGCCACCAAGAGTGGGAGTGTTCGTGGATCGAGGAGTACGCCGCCGCCAAGCACCAATCCGGTCAGACCATTCGTCCAGACCGTCGGCAGGTTCGACACACGTCCTAGTTTCAGCGTCGTCGCCAAGCTCATGTCTTGCCTATGCTCCCCCTGATTGCGGAGGTTCCCCGATCACCAATCAAAAGGTCGTACTGATCAGGCGTCCTTCGACAATTTATTCCGGTCCGAAAACGACCGCCGCAACGCAACCTAGCGAAAACACGACGCTTTTGCCAGAATGACACCTTAACGTCGGCCTTTCGCATCGAATTTTTCGCGCTATTGGCGATTATTGCCCACAGGTCCGACGCATATTCGTTTAGATATTCGCTTGTATTCCCGTCGAAATGTGCTTATCTGGCTTCGATTTGTTTCATAGGTTTCAGAGCCGGTGTCAACACATTCGGCATCGCTGCTCTTGAGAGAACATTGAGACAGTCCAGCACCTTGCAATGATGCAGGGCGCTTCTACCCCAATCCAAGAGGTTACTCGTCGTGAATACCGGAACAGTCAAGTGGTTCAATCCTGTCAAAGGTTATGGCTTTATCGAGCCCGAGTCTGGTGGCGGTGATGCATTCGTCCACATTTCGGCGGTGGAGCGAGCCGGTCTTGACGCCCTGCAGGAAGGCCAGAAGGTCGAATATGAGCTTGTGCGCGGCCATAACGGCAAGAGTGCCGCCGAGAATTTGAAGATCGTCGGCTAACGCTCACGACCATCGATTGACGAGAAACCCTCCGGCAGAAACGCCGGAGGGTTTTTTCTTGGCCGCGCACCGGGCAACGCCGACGCCCATAACGCCTTGCCTTCCCCTCGAACAGCAGAGAAATTCAAGAGGTGCCGGTCCGGCTCCGATCGACGTCAGGGGGAAGAATGGGCGGAGAGCAACACCGCGGAAACATCGATGGTGGCGGCCATCTTGATGCGCTTATCGTCGGCGCCGGTTTTGCCGGGCTTTACATGTTGCATCGTCTTCGTGGGCTTGGCCTCTCTGCCCTGGTGCTGGAGCGCGGAGAGGGCGCCGGCGGCACCTGGTACTGGAACCGCTATCCTGGTGCGCGCTGCGACATCGAGAGCCTGCAATATTCCTATCAATTCTCTGATGAGCTGCAGCAGGAATGGGTCTGGACCGAACGTTATGCCGCCCAGCCCGAACTTCTCCGTTACGCCGATCATGTCGCCGAGCGTTTCGACTTGAAGCGCGACATCCGCTTTTTGCAGTCCGTGACATCGGCGCACTTCGACGAGGCCACCAGCCGCTGGAGCCTCGAAACCGAGGCGGGTGATCGGTTCAACGCCTTCTACTGCATCATGGCGACGGGCTGTCTCTCCGTCGTCAATCGGCCGAAGATCGAAGGTTTGCAGCGGTTTCAAGGCGATGTACTGCACACTGGAAACTGGCCTCATCAAGAGGTGAGCTTCAAAGGCAAGCGAGTGGGCGTCATCGGCACCGGTTCCTCTGCCATCCAGTCGATCCCGATCATCGCCGAAACTGCCGATCATCTGACGGTCTTCCAACGCACGCCCAACTATGCCGTGCCTGCCTGGAACGCGCCGCTCGACCCGGATATCCAGAACGCCGTCAAGGCTGACTACCCGGCCCTTCGCGCCCGCGCCAAGACGACCAGGAACGGCATCGACTTTCCAATTCCGACAACGTCAGCCCTTGCCATTACCGCTGACGAGCGCGAAGCGGTCTACGAGAACCGTTGGGCGCTTGGCGGTCTCAGCTTCATGACCGCATTCAACGACCTTCTCGTCGACAAGCACTCGAACGACACGCTTGCCGACTTCATCCGGCGCAAGATCCGAGACACCGTCGAGGATCTCGAGACAGCGAAAACCCTTTCTCCGGACAGCATCGTCGGCTGCAAACGGCTCTGCGTCGACACCGGCTACTATCAGACGTTTAATCGGGCGAACGTCACGCTCATCGACATCAACGACAAGCCGATCGAGACGGTCATCGAAGATGGCATCGAAGTCGATAGCGAGCATCACCCGCTCGACATGCTGATCCTCGCAACCGGCTTCGATGCCATGACCGGGGCCCTCGAGCGGATCGCTATTCATGGTCGCGATGGGCTGACATTGTCGGTCAAATGGAAGGATGGCCCGAAGACCTATCTTGGCCTTGCAATCGCAGGCTTTCCCAATCTCTTCACGATCACCGGTCCCGGCAGCCCGTCCGTTCTCACCAATATGCTGCCGACCATCGAGCAACATGTGGACTGGATCGCCGACTGCCTCGCTCACCTCATGGCCAACGGGATTCTCACGATTGAAGCATGCGTGAAGGCTGAAGCGTCATGGGTCGATCATGTGAATGAGGTCGCAGGCGGCCTTCTCTATCCGCAGTGCAATTCCTGGTATCTCGGCGCCAATATCACGGGTAAGGCGCGCGTCTTCATGCCCTATCCGGGCTTCCCGCCTTATGTCGAAAGGTGCGATCAGGTGGCAGCGAGCGGCTATGAGGGCTTCATCCTGAGCTGAGAGGTCATCAACGGAACGCGGTTTCGAGAAGGATGGCATCGAATTCATCGATCAGCTCATAGCAGACCAGCACCTCGCCTTCGCTTCGGGACCAAAAAGCGTTCGCCTCCTCACATGGCGTAAAACGAACCGTCACCGGAGAAGGGAGTATGATTTCGTTACCGAAGCGAAGGATGGCATCTTCCAGAAGGCCGTCTCTACGAACGAGGTCATACACCTCTTCCTGCTTCGGCAAGGGGTCATCGAAGACCAGGTCGACCGGTGCGACCGGTTCGTTAGGTGCCACCGGTTCGTTAGGCGCGACCGGCAGGTTTGCCGCGGTCGGCATCTCGGCGACTTTAGTGCCTGGCTTGTGCGGGGCGAGCAGGCGTTTCCAGCCTCGCTTCATGCGCGTGAAATCATGGGTGCAGGTCTCGATGCGCTCATCAGGAAGGCCGGCTTCCAATGCATAGTCGTAGAACCCTTCCTGATCGCTTCCGACCATCAGGCAGACGATGGCGAAATGGCGCTGTGCGTCCAGCGCGTGCTCTCCCCAGTAGGCTCGCTCGTCCTCCTCCGCTGCGACACCGCTCTGCGCGCGCCAGCCGTCGCCAACGGCGACGATCAACGCATCGCGCACCTCGTCAGGCTTTTCCGGGATCATGGTCACCGCGGCAAATCCGTCTACAGCGTCCTCCTCCCGACCGATCACCGGCAGTTTCAGGAGGTCGATGAGCGCATGACCCAGTTCGTGATAGACCGTAAAGAGCGTGTTGCCGACGACGAACAATGCGCGATCATCGATAGCGTCGAGATCATCCCCGTCACCCCATGCCGCCGACTGAACATCAGCCGCATCTGCCGAATGTCCCGACAGCAGGAGCATCGAAAACACCAAAAAGAACCATAGCCAGACCTGTCGGGAGGGCCGCGCCAAAACAAAACCTCGGTTGAGTTCGATCGGATAGGCTTGATGCGGACTTCGACGCGATGCGTCAACCGCCAATCACACAAAGGAGCATCGCACCCCCAGCGTTGACAGGAATGCCAGGCCAGGCGACCAGCCTGATTCTCGCAGCATCAAAGCATCTCCCGTCAACATTGAAGAGGCCGACAGCCGCCTGCTTTATCCTTCAAGTATTGTCACCTGGACGCAGCCAGCCGGCCGGATGGCCAATGCTGATCGCGGTTCCATAGTCTGCTGTATCACAGTATGAATTTTCGGCGAGCGTTTCACCGTTCATCGACGGTAACATGGACCCGCCGACCTGCTGCGGCGCTACGATGGCCCTTACCACGAGTTGCTTCATGAAGTTTGGGCAAGTAACTCTGAACGATGCCGTATCGAGGAGAGAAGCATTCCGATGTATCTGTTCGTTCTAGCTTTTTCGATGAGCATGGCCGCTGTCGGTCATGCTTCTGCCGGACCGACAGCCTGGGTCTCGAATGAGAAGGACAACACGATCACGGTTATCGATATCGATAGCCTGGAAGTGATCGATACGATCGGCGTAGGCCAGCGGCCACGTGGCATCATCTTTTCCAAAGATTTTTCAAAACTCTATATTTGCGCCTCCGACGACGACACCGTTCAGGTGATGGATCCGGAGACCCGGAAAATTCTGCATGATCTGCCCTCCGGCGAAGATCCGGAGCTGTTCGATCTCCACCCCAACGACCGGTTTTTATACATAGCCAACGAAGACGATGCGCTGACGACGGTTGTCGACACCGAGGAGCGCAAGGTCGTCGCTCAGATCGACGTCGGTGTGGAACCGGAGGGCATGGCCGTCAGTCATGACGGCAAATGGGCTATCACCACCTCTGAGACCACCAATATGGTGCATTGGATCGATGTGGAAAGGCAGGAACTGACCCACAATACATTGATCGACCAACGCCCCCGCTATGCGCGCTTCACCGAGGACGACAAGTTGCTTTGGGCGTCTGCTGAAATCGGCGGCACGGTGGCGATCATCGACGTCGAGACCAAGGAGATCACGCACAAAATCGAGTTCGAGATCGCAGGCGTACCGAAAGAGAACATCCAGCCGGTCGGCATTCGCCTGACGTCAGACGGCAAGCTCGCTTTCATAGCACTCGGCCCGAGCAATCGCGTTGCTGTAGTTGATGCGGAGACCTATGAAGTGCTCGATTACCTTCTGGTTGGTCGCAGGGTCTGGCACCTGGACATGACACCCGATGAAAAGCTGCTGTTTTCGACCAACGGCGTCACCAACGACGTCTCGGTGATCGATGTCGCTAAACTCAAGGTGATCAAGTCCATTCCCGTCGGCAGGTTTCCATGGGGCGTCGCGGTCAAGCCCTAGTGGTCAGGCCACTAGGAACCGTCGAACCGGATGTTCAGGATCGGCAGGTCAGCCGCATGCGTCCTCGATCTCGAAGCGACATGTCAGCTTTTCTTCGCGGATACAGCGCTCGGAGGTTTTTCGCCCGGTTGCCGCCTCGAAGAATGCGGCAACCGCCTTGCAGACACACGGTTCCTTGCGAACGGCGGTCGCCAACGGGCAGCTATGGCTTTGCACCGTGACCCGACCCATGCCGGAAATCAGCTCGGTAGCAGCACCGAGATCATCGACAACATCTCGCGCCGCCGCCAACCTTTCATCAAATGTCTCTTGATCGGCCGACGGCATGCGCGCTGCCATTTCTCGACCGATGTCAAACATCAGCGCTTCGAGTTCTGCCGGTCTCATGTTTCGCGAAAGCGCGGTGAGCAAAAGTTCGACAAAGGGTCGATAGGCGGTTGAGGCCGAATCTTCATACCCAGGAACAACTTCGAACTCATGGGCAGGCTTACCGGCTTGCCCGGATCTACGCACTGTTGCCTGCCGGATAACCCCTTCGCTGATCATGTGACCAAGCGGCACGACCACAGCATTGCGGCTGAGGCCCAATCGATCAGCGAGCTCAGCAGTGGTCAGGTTGCCGCGTCTCAACTGAGATAGAATGTCATCGCGCGTCGCCATAGGATCCTACTCTGCAGCCGAACATCGCCTTGGAGCAATTGTCGCATTGGCTTCGTGTAACCTCAGCAAGATAACGCCGAGCATCTCCCAGGCATGTTTACAGGCAACTCCGATACCCGGCATCGGCTTACACGTCATTTCCCGCTGAAGCCGATCAACAGGGAACTCGTGACCAACGCATCCTGCCTGGCGCTTACGTTGGTCACGATGATCGAGTGCTCTTTCGATGGCGGAAACTACTTCACCGCGGCAAGGTGATCGATCGAGAAGCTGAACTCCGTGTCGGTCAGGGGATGATGACATTCACGGCACGCCGTCGTGTCCTTACCCAGATTCTCGCCTGACGTGCTGAACACCTCGAACTCCCAGCCGCCGACCTTGAGCTCTTCCGGATATTGCTCGTCCCACTCTGCACGGCGTTCCATCAAGGCAATTGCCTTGAATTCTCCGGACACGCGCCGTCCAATCTGGCTCTCGATGACCTCGCCATCCTGATCCTTTTGCGCGGCGTAAATTTCGGCGACGAAAACAGAACCGTCGGGCAGCTTGCCGTCTGTTTGCACCCCCTCGAGCGCAACATCGTTCGCGTAGATCTTGATCGTCTGTTCGTCCTCAAATACGCGATCCCCTGTGAAATACAGTGTAAAATTGTCCCGGTAGTCAGCCGGAAAATCCAAAACCCGGTCTTCCATGGCAAAAAGCGGTGTCGCCGCCAGCCCTGCCAAGACAGCTGTCGTTGCAATGAGACGTTTCACGGATGAGCCTCCTTCCCTGTATGAGTAGTGCGCACTAAGACGGTTCAATGATTCTCAACATGTGAGATATCACACATTAAGACATACTTTATTGACATTATTGTCAATATCTTTCTGAAGCCCTCTCGGCGAGTCCCGCCTGATCGATCTCCGCGTTGTTCGAGTTCTCGGCTTGCCTTGTCCCGCTGCCTTTCGCCTAATGGCTGGCGACGATGACGATGCGGTAGGTTGATATGATGACAATAACACGCGTTACGATCATGGGGGCCGGCGGCATGGGCGCCCTCTTCGGGGCCATTCTCGCGGATGGTGGCCTCGACGTTGCTCTGGTCGATCGGGACCGGGAGCATATCGACGCGATCAATCGTGATGGCTTGACGATCAAAGGCTTCGGAGGCGATCGCACCCGTCATCTTTTTGCCACTATGGATGCGGGCCGGATTGAGCATGCCGACATCGTCCTCTTTCAGTGCAAGGCGCATGACACCCGCGCAGCCGCCAAAGCGGCAGAGCATCTGATCGATGGCGGTGGTGTTGCCATCAGTTTTCAAAATGGCCTCGGCAATGAAGAGGCCCTTGGAGAGGTGCTGGGCCAGGCGAATGTGCTTGGTGGGCTTACGACCATGGCGGGCTGCAAACTCGGGCCGGGCGTGATCCAGGATTTTTCGCGTACCCCGTCATGGATCGGCGAGATGGCAGGGGGTAGGAGCGATCGCGCGGAGACGATTGCGGCAACCCTCACCGAAGCCGGCCTCGCAACATCGGCGAGCGGCGATGTCGTCAAGGATATCTGGAAGAAACTGCTCGGCAATATTTCGCTCAGCGCCGTCTCCGGGATCACCGATCTGACATCGGCCGAAGCTCTCTCGGTTCCCGATCTCAAACGGACAAGCATCGCGGCCATGGATGAAGCTCTAGCCGTCGCAACCGCAGCCGGCATTCATCTCGATCGCGATGCAGCTCTCGCCAGCATGGAGTCGATCTCGATCAAAGGCGGCAATGGCGACAACAAATCATCACTCTGCGTCGATCTGCTCAATCACCGGCCGACCGAAGTCGACGTCATCTATGGCTCGGTCATCAAGAAAGGCGATGCCCTCGGTATCCCCACACCAACGTTGAACGTTCTCGTTTCGCTCGTTAAAGGGCTGGAAAGCCGATACCTCCAAGAAGGATCATCATGACAACCAGAAAAGCCGTGATTTCCGGCGCCTCCAAGGGCATTGGCTATGCGATCGCCAGACGTCTGGCGGCGGATGGCGCCGAGGTCGGCCTGCTCGCCTCGCATGAAGGCAGGCTGCAAGACGCCGCCGAACGCATTCAGAAAGAAACTGACGGGCGGGTCGCCTGGCACGTTGCTGATTTGCGTACCTGCGAAGGCTGCGAAGAGGCTCACGGGATGATCGCAAAGGCGCTTGGCGGTTGTGATATCCTCGTGAATTCGGCAGGCGCCACGAAGGGCGGTCTTTGGCCAGAACAGCCGGATGAAGAGTGGGAGGATGGCTTTGCGCTCAAGTTCTATTCAGCCGTCCGTCTCGCGCGCCTTTTCTGGCCCTCACTGACCGCAGCCCATGGCACGGTGATCAACATCGTCGGTGGGTTCGCACGGACGCCGGCTGCCGACTTCATGGTGGGCGGCGTCGTCAATGCAGCGCTCGCCAATTTCTCGAAGGCACTCGCCGCCCAAGGACTTCGTGATGATGTCAACGTCAATTGGGTGCATCCGGGCCTGACTGTCACCGAGCGTCTGGATCAAATCTTTGAAGGGCGCGCGAAGCAGCAGGGAAAGACCAGGGATCAGGTCGAACAGGAAGCGATCGCGCATGAAGGGATCAGGCGCCTGGGCCAGCCCGAAGACGTTGCGGCCATGGTCGCTTTCCTCTGTTCGGAGGAGGGCCGCCATATCCATGGCACGGCCGTTCAGATCGACGGCGGCGGCACACCTGGATATTACTGAGGCCAGTCACGGGCGATCTCTGACGGTAGGGCGCCGGCCCCATCGACGGGCGCTTCCAGCGAGTACATCCTATCCCTAATGAAGCGCTTGACGGTCGAAAGAGGTGTTTTCGTCTCGTAGGACAGCACAAAGTTCACTAGCACCTCTCCTCTTGCCGGCCATCATGGCCGCAGCTAATGCTTCTCGGTGGAGGGGCACTGCGTGCTGGAGACCACTCTTCGATGAAGCCTGCAAACGTCATATTCCCAGACAGGGCCATCTGCCGCGCCCTGGATGCCGACATCGTCGCTTTGATCAGCAACCGTACCAGCCGGCAGGGCTTGGCCTTCAAGCCCATCGCCCCCGACGATCTCAGACCCGTCCCGCGGGCGTATTTCGGGCCATGAACGACCCTCTTCGCATCGGCCTGATCGGCGCCGGCCTGATCGGGCAAAAACACGCGGCGTATTTAGAGGTGTCCCCTGACTGCTGCCTGACAGCGATTGCCGATCCTTCACCTGATGCCGCTGCCTTCGCCGTTGAGCACAGTGCATCTTTCTATACCGACTTCGATGAGATGATGTCTTCGCAGGACCTTGATGGCGTCATCATCGCGGCACCGAACGACCTGCACGAAGCCATCGGCATCTCGGCTGCATCTCGCGGCCTGCCGATGATCGTGGAAAAGCCAATCGCCGCCGGCCGCGAGGCCGCGGCTCGCTTGACGGCTGCGGCAGAACGAGCAGGCGTTCCTCTCCTGGTCGGTCATCACCGTCGCTACAATCCGTTTGCACAGCGAGCGCGAAAATTGGTGCGAGAGGGCGCACTTGGTCGGCTGGTCGCCGCAAACACGATCTGGTGCGTGAGAAAGCCCGAGCCCTATTTCGATGCGGCCTGGAGAACGAAGCCCGGCGGCGGACCGGTTCTGATCAACTTGATCCACGAGATCGACATGTTGCGCTTCATCTGCGGGGAGATCGCCGAGGTGATGGCGCTGAGCTCGAACGCCGCGCGCGGTTTCGAGGTGGAAGACAGCGCCAGCGTGGCGCTACGCTTCGAGAACGGCGCGCTCGGCACGGTGCTGATGTCGGACATGGCGCCTTCGCCTTGGAGCTGGGAGCAGGCGAGCGGCGAGAACCATCCGACCTTTCCTGAGAACGAACAAAACCCATCCCGTTTCTTCGGCACCGAGGCGGCGATGGAGTTTCCACGCTTGAAAGTCTGGCGCCATGATGGCGCCGTCGACTGGAACAGCCCCCTCACCTCAGAGCCGATGCCTTTGCCCAAGGTCGACGTCTACACCGAGCAGATCGCTCACTTCGCCCGCGTCATTCGCGGCGAGGAGACGCCGATCATCACTGGTGAGGATGCCAGCCGCTCACTCGCCGCGACTTTAGCGGTGATCGAAGCGGCGAGAACGAGAAAGACGATACGGCTTCTCTGACGGATCAGCTTTCCCCATTGGCGACCCATTTCAGTATATGCTGGGCGACCGCGACCAGCTCACCGTCCTGGTTATGCACCTCAATGTCGGCGACCGACCGACGGCGGGCTTCGTCGATCGAGATGATCCGGTAGGTCACGGTAATGGTGTCGTCGATAAAAACCGCCTTTAGAAACCGCACCCGATCATAGCCCAGTGAGACTGGCGTTTCGTCGGCCACGCGGACATGCGCGATCGCCATTGTCGAGGTGGTCGACATGTAGCCGATCAGGAGCGCGCCATGGGCTATGCGCCGCCCATAGCTGGATTTCGCCA
Organism: Geminicoccaceae bacterium; assembly: GCA_051010395.1. Lineage (GTDB taxonomy): Bacteria > Pseudomonadota > Alphaproteobacteria > Geminicoccales > Geminicoccaceae > JANQPX01. The sequence continues at coordinate 16,786 of JBPCVQ010000034.1, forward strand.
TGTAGACCGCATCCACGTGGTTTGGCGACAGATCGCCGGTGATGCCCGCGAACATGTAGACGTCGGTCTCGCCGACGGTTTTGGAAAATGACACCTCGTGGCCGACCTCGACGTGAAACGACATCATCTTGCTCCCTCGTGTGAACCGCGCCTATCGTCCCCCCTCACCTGCCCACGATCAAGGCAGCGAGGCGCTGCACCCTGGAGAAAGACCCGATGACACAAGACAGGCTAAACGGTGCGAAAGCGATCGTCACAGGGGCGGCACGCGGCATCGGGCTTGGCATCGCCGAGCGTTTTTCCGAACTCGGCGCCAATGTCATCGGCTGGGATGTCAAAGCCTCCGAGAACCCGGTCTTCAAGGCTTTCTTCACCTGCGACGTCACCAGCGAGGCCTCGGTCGCCGAGGCAACCAGGGCTAGTCTCGCCGAGACCGGGCATGTCGATATCCTCGTCAATAATGCCGGCATCAACGGCCCGACCAAGCCGACCTGGGACTACACGCTGGACGAGTGGAACCGCGTGCTGGCCATCGACCTCACCGGCGTCTTTTTGTGTACGCGGGCCCTCGTAGGGCCGATGCGGGAGCGCGGCTATGGACGGATCGTCAACATCGCGTCCGTCGCCGGCAAGGAAGGCGGGCCGAACGCTTGTGCCTATGCTGCGGCCAAATCTGGCGTGATCGGCTTCACCAAGGGCCTCGCCCAGGAACTCGCGGGTTCCGGCGTACTCGCCAACTGCATCGCCCCCGCCATCACCGAAACCGACCTGTTCGCCGAGATGACCGACGACTACATCGCCGATCGCAAACGCCGCATTCCGATGGGACGCTTTTGCACCGTCAAGGAAATCGCCGATATGACCGCGTTCGCCGCCAGCTCCGAATGCAGCTTCACGACGGGCTTCACGTTCGACGTGACCGGTGGGCGAGCGACTTATTGAGGCGGATATTTCATACAAGAGCCCTCCAAAAAACCTCTCGATTCGATGGCTTGATGGGCGAAGCTATTGATTGAAAACCTGCGTTTTCGACATCATTGGTTAAATCGTGAGCACAGTCGGAATCTGTGCCGAAAGCCGTCACAATGCGCCAGAGATTGACCGGATCAAGCCGGCCATCCCCAGCTGGCGGTCAGATGTCTAATAGTTCTGCCGTGACGGTGCTCGCAGATCGTCAATTATGGCACCATCCTTGACAGCTTCGTTTGCATCCCTTTGACCAGGCGTCGACGAAGAGGAACATGCCGCGAGCGCAATCGCGACGACTGGCGCAAGGAGGAGAAAAGTGGACATGCGTCGTATCATGGTTGGGTCATCCCATAGTTGTGAAAATGAGGAGGATACCACACTGCTGGCTATGGTATCATTGCCATTGCTGGCTTAGTGATGAAGGCGTTTCATTCTTGGCCCATATTGGCTGGCCGAGGTCGATGGTCTCTTGATCCGTCACCAAGCCCGTAGCCACCCCGACAGCTCCTCCCAGCACGAAGCCGCCCAAGGGGCCGCCAATCAACAGACCCGTGGCCGTACCAAGGCCAACGCCGATACCACCTCCGCTGATGGCGCGGTCTTTATCGGTGGAGCCGCAGCCTGCGAGCAGAGCGGCAATCCCGAAGATCAACACAGAATATCTCAGTTCGTCTCTCCTTTCTTGGGCTATTGAAAAAAACGAAAGTGTTAATCGACACCGCTAATCTGATCGTCGACGTCATCCAGAACAATCTATTTGGCCTGCAGGCTAGGAACAAAGTCAAAACTGTCACTGAACCAATCGACGAAACTCAAGCCATAACTCGCGAAAGTTCTACACTCAAGAGAGCAAGCAAACAAACAGTGATCGCATGTAAACACCTACGCTCAAACATTCCACAATGTCTGATCGTGATATCGCGACAAACAACAAAATTCGACAAATATTCAAAAAATTTCGAGAAACGCCGCCAGATTGTTGAAAAACTTGGCCGCATACCGTCGACCTTGGCCCAAGCTCATGACGTGATCACACCACACCGAGAGCTTTGAGGATACGCTCGGGCGTCATTGGCTGTTCGAAGATCGCTGCATCCAGTGGTCGGATGGCATCGTTGACCGCGTTCATCAGGGCGGCAGGCGCTCCTCCCGTGCCTGCTTCGCCGGCACCTTTGGCGCCGAGGGTCGAGGTCCTGGTCGGTGTCGCCACATGCTCGATGATGATATCCGGCATCTCGGCCGCCATCGGCACGAGATAGTCGGCCATGGAGGCATTCAAGAGTTGGCCATCTTCTGAGTAAACGCACTCTTCGTAAAGAGCGCCGCCGATCCCCTGAACGATCCCCCCGCGCAGCTGCTCATCCACCAGGCGCGGATTGATGACGCGGCCACAGTCCTCCACGGCCCAAAAACCGAGAATGGTGACAAAGCCGGTTTCGATGTCGACCTCGACATGGGCGGCCATGGCGGCATTGGTGAAAACAAAGGGAAAGTCGGTGACGCGATAATGACGGGTCGCCACCAGCTCCGGCTTGACGTCCGGCGGCAGCTCGTTGCCGCGGTAGTAGACGATCTTTCCGAGTTCCGAGAGTGCCAGCCTGTCGGTACGACCGACAGCGTCGACGATGGCGCCCCGCTCGATGTCCAGCTTGTCAGATGTCGTCTGCAAGACGCTTGCTGCCACGTCGAGCACCTGGTCCTTGAGCGCCAGCGCCGCCTGCAGCACCGCCTCGCCGCCGATGCCCGTACCGCGTGACGCCCAGGTCCCACCGCCATAAGGAACGTTCGCCGTGTCACCGGTGGTGACCTTGATCCGATCGAGATCGACGCCAAAAATATCGGCTGCGATCTGGGCAATGATCGTGTTGGTTCCCTGCCCCTGTTCGGTGATCGATGCGGACACATGCAGTGCACCGGCGGCGTCCAACCGGATCGCTGCGCCATCCTGCGCAGCGATCGGCGCACCGCCGATGCCGTAAAACATCGGGCTCGGATTGGTCACCTCGACCATCGAGACGAATCCGATGCCGCGATAAGCGCCCCTTCCACGCAGCGCTACCTGCTCCTGTCGCAGCCGGTCATAGCCCATGACCTCGATCAGTTTCTCGAGCGACTTTTGATGGGAGAGATCATCGAGCTTCATCCCCGCCGCCGTCGTGACCGGATAGGCGTCATCCCGGACCAGATTCTTTCGGCGGACATCGATCGGATCCATGCCAACAGCAACGGCAGCCTCGTCGACGAGACCATCAGCCACCGCCATCGCCACAGGATGACCGACCGCCCGATACTGGCACATCACATTCTTGTTCTGAAACACCACGCGGCCGCGCGCACGGTAATTCTTGATCGCGTAGGGAGCGCCGGTCAGGTTCAGGATCTGGTTGCACTCGATCGCGGATGTTCGCGGGTAGACGCTGAAAGGGCCGATCCCGGTGAGGTCATCGATGGCCAGAGCCACGATCTCACCATCTCGGGTGATGGCGATCGTGCCGTCGACGCGATGGTCCCGCGCATGAATATCGGACAGAAAACTTTCGAAGCGATCGGCGACGAATTTGACCGGGCGCTTCAGGATCATTGCCGCTACAGCCGTTGCGATGTCATCGCCATAGGTATGGATCTTGATGCCGAAGGACCCGCCGACGTCCTCTGCGATCAGGCGGACATTCTCTTCGAGAAGGCCAAGATGCTTCGCAAGGATCGCCTGCATCATGTGCGGGGCCTGCCCCGAATACCAGTAGGTCAGTGCGCGCTCGGCCGGATCGAAATCGACCAGCGAGGATCGCGCCTCCAGCGTCACGCCGGTATGGCGATTGAAGCGAAAACGGCGCTCGATCGTCACCACGTCGTCGCGTGCAAACATGGCATCGACATCACCTGCCTCGACCAGCCGCTCCCAGGCAAGATTGTTGCCGAATTCCGAATGGATCACCGGAGCATCCGCATCGAGCGCCCTCTCCATATCGGCAGCCGCTGCGAGCGGCTCGTAGACGATATCGATCAGGCCACATGCATCTTCTGCAATCGCCCGGCTCTCCGCGACCACCATGACCACCGGCTCCCCCTGCCACCGGGCCGTATCGACGGCCAGCGGATACTGATTGGGCGAGCGCAGCCCCTGCAGATGCGTCAGTACACCCGACCAGGGTTCGACATGCTCGGCGAGGTCTTTGCCGGTGAACACACCAACGACACCCGGCAACGCCTTCGCCAAGTCAACGCGGATCGCGCCGATCCGGGCGTGGGGGTGGGGGGAGCGCAGGAAAGCGGCATGCACCATACGCGGCAACTGTCTGTCGTCGACGAAACGACCACGACCGATGAGCAACCGGCGCGCATCAGGCCTTGGTACGGAACGGCCGATATAGCTGTTCGGACGATCGAAAAAACTGAGCTTGCCACTCATGATGCAGCGCGTCCTTCGATCACATCGACGACCGCATCGACGATCGCCTGATAGCCGGTGCAGCGGCAGTAATTGCCGGACAGATGCTCACGGATCGCCTGTCGGTCGGCGGCGCCGACACGCTCGATATACTCGACTGCGCTCGCCAGCATTCCCGGTGTGCAGTAGCCGCATTGCAGGGCATTTCGCTCGTGAAAGGCAGCTTGCAGAGCGCTCAGCCGACCCGATGTGCTCAGCCCCTCGATCGTGATGACGGCCAGGCCGTCCGCTTGTACTGCGAGCATCAAACAACCACGCACCATCTTGCCATCGACTTCGAGCGTACAGGCACCGCACACACCATGTTCGCAGCCGACGTGACTGCCAGTCAGCCCAAGCTCGACGCGCAGAAAGTCGACGAGATTGAGCCGGACGGGAACTGTCCGCGCGATCGGCTCGCCATTGACCGTGAGGGTGATGTCTCGGGCTTTCGTCATGATGAAAGCGCCTTCAGCACGCGCTTCAACAGCACCTTCGCCAAGTGCTGCTTGGTCTTCGCGGATGCATTGAGATCACCATCGAAAACGAACCCCGCGATTGCCTCCATCGCCCGGCTGAGCGCGTCTTCATCATTAGGCATATGGCCGCTCAAGGCTTCCTCCGCCCCGACAACGCGGATCGCGCGGTCAGCAACGCCGAAGAAAGCGAGGCGAAGGTCGGCGAACGGATTGATGTCTTCAGCCGTCGCGGCAATGCCCACCATCGCATAGTCGCCATGCCGCCTCGTCAGTTCTTCGAAGGCGAAGCGGCGCGCAGCAGTCGCCTTCGGAATGGAGATGGCTTTGACCATCTCTCCTGGACGAAGTGCGGTCTCATAAAGTCCGAGGAAAAAGGCGGCGGCCATAACGGCCCGTTCACCTTTGATCGATGTCACGATGATCGTAGCGTCCAGCGCCAGAAGAAGCGCAGGTATCTCGGCCGCAGGATCGGCAAGCGCCACACTGCCGCCGATGGTGCCGCGATTGCGGATAGCCGGATGGGCGATCATTGGCAACGCCCGCATAAGAAGTGGCAGGTGCCTTGAGACCAGGTCGGAGGTTTCAAGCTCTACATAGCGTGTCATCGCACCGATGACGATCGCATCACCTCGATCGACAATGCCGGAAAGTTCGTCGATTCCGTTCAGATCGACCAGCAAGTCAGGAGCTGCCAGGCGAAAGTTGAGCATGGGCATCAGACTTTGCCCGCCGGCGAGCAACGTAACGTCCCGCTCGTTGTCATCGAGCATCACCAACGCCTCCTGGAGCGTTTGCGGATTGGCGTAGTCGAACTCGGGTGCTTTCATGCCTCCTCACTGTCACATCGCGCCATTATGAACAGATTACGCTCTTGTCATTGTCGTTGACAAAGCCACACAATGCCTAGGCTAGCGGTGTGACCACATCAAATGATGAATGCAGAGTCTTTCCATCGGGTCTAGCCTCAATGCGTTGTACGCCTTGGCAATTTTACCATTCGATGTGGTCGTGCCACTAGTAGCGGCATGACAATCTTGGGAGTGGGGCGATGGTGACGATCAGACAAAAGACGACGATCGAGATGAAGCTCTCGGCCACGGCCGAAACTCATGCGCGCACAAGGGTCAAGGTGCGCGACATGGAAGGCCTCATCGATGAACCGGAGGCGCGCGGCGGCACCAATCAAGGCTTGACGCCGACCGAGACCCTGATGTCCTCGCTGATCGGCTGCACCAACGTCATCACTCAGCGCATCGCCGAGGGTATGGGCGTCGAGATCGATGCGATGGACATTCGCCTTTCCGCTCAATTCGATCGGCGCGGCGTCAGGCTGGAAGAGGAGGTCGAACATCCCTTCTCCGATCTGGTGATGGACATCGATATCGTCACCAACGCAACCGACGAGCAGATGGCGAATATCCAAAGCGATCTCGCCAAGTTCTGCCCGGTCGCCAAGGTGATCCGAGGGAGTGGTATCGACCTGACCGAAAACTGGAACGTCTCCCGCTCCTGACATGCTGACCTTCATCATCCACTTTGAAAGACCATAACCCATGACCATGAAACTGACACCGGACAGCAGGGCCCCTGCCCTCACTGTCGACGTCATCGGCGGTGGCCGGTTCGATCTCGCAGCGGAGACGCCCGAGAACTTCACGATGGTCGTCTTCTACCGCGGCTATCACTGCCCGGTGTGCAAAAGCTACCTCCAGAAACTGAACGGGCTGATCGATCGATGTGCGGACGCCGGGCTTTCGGTGGTCGCGCTCTCGATGGATGGTGCCGAGCGCGCTTCCAAGAGTGCCAAGGAGTGGGAACTCTCCAACCTCAGGGTTGGTTTCGGCCTGAGCGAGGAAGCCGCCAGGCAGTGGGGCCTTTATATTTCGAAGGCGATCAGAGAAACGGAAGCCGATGTCTTCTGCGAACCCGGACTCTTCTGGGTCAGGCCGGATGGGCGTCTCTACCTGATCGACATCGCGAACATGCCCTGGGCACGCCCGGATGTGGAATTCCTCCTGTCCAAGGTGCCCTTTGCCGTCGAGAACAAATACCCGGCACGCGGGGTGGTGTGACCACATCATAGACTTCTGAATGCCTTCGAAGAGCGTGCCTGAAAATTCGACGCTATGCGGCTCCTTGTCGGGATGGCCTCGGGAGCTTTCTTAGAAACGACCGCTGAGCCCGCGGCTCAGACTTCACGCCATTCATCGCCGATGCGGAGGCGATGGCCGACGACGAGACCCTTTGCCAGGGTTTGCTCGATGAAGCAGCCCTTCTTGGCCGAGTTCAGGAGATGCTCCAGCTCTTCGGCGCTCGCATCGCTGTCGATATCGACATCTAAATCGAATGCAACCGGCGCCGTCTCATAGGGGGCATCGCATTCCTGCTCGCCGGTCCAATGCAGCCGCGCATTGACCTCGACATTACGGATCGGCGTTTTCAGCTTCCTCGAGAACGCGCGAATCTGGGTCATCAGGCAGCCGGTGAGCGCTGCTGTGAACAGTGCTAACGGCGGCGGCGCCGTGCCATCTCCGCCGTGGAACGGCCCCTCGTCAGTCGCAAGCTCGAAAGCTTCGTTCATCTTCGGCCAGGTGACCGAGATGTCGTTGCGCATCTTGCCGCTGGAACGCCCTACACCTTCGAAGATCACGTCGAAGCGTTTGGTTTCGTTCGTGCTCATGATCGCCTCGCCTCCCGAACAATCCATGACATGAGATGTCTCCAACATCCTTGCCTTGAAGACGGCCAAGGCGCCAGAGGATTGCTTCGGAGCGCAAAATGTTCGACGGAACATCTCCTTGACGGGACCGGCTGGTCGATCGACCATTGGATATTGACGGCAATGAACCACTGTCGGGAAACGATCATCGGGGAGGGATTCGGACAATGTCTGTGACAGTCGCGAAATTTCTGGATGTCGCCAACGGTCTACAAGCCAATCAATTCACCGTCGGCGAGCGCTACAAGGTCGACAGCATCAGTGATCTCGACGAGACCTACAAGCAGCTGATGGATAAACCGATACCGGTCATCATCGCGGTGATCGGCGGCGATGGCAGGCCAAACCTGACGCCGATGTGGTTCGACTATGAGGGCGACAAGGTGCTGGTGAACGTCGCCGAGCACAGGAAGAAGACCGGGTGGATCAGGAAGACACCGAAGATGACGCTTTTGCTGATCAATCCCGAGAACATGTATCACTGGATGAGCATCAAGGTGACGGTCGAACGCGAGATCAGCGAGGACGACCCGAAAGACGGTCAATGGGTCACCGATCAGCTCAATCGCATCTGGCAAAAATACATCGGCAAGGGCGACGAGTATGCGCTTCGCGACCCCTCGTTCAGTGAGCGCCGTGTACTGTTCGAATGCCGGGTCGACCGGATCGCCACCTTTGGCCAGCCCTGACCGGAGCGGTCAAGCGTGACCAGTGTAGTCAAACGTTGACCAGCGCGATCAAGGGCTGACATGGCGCGCATTGCCATTGCCGGCGGCTCGATTGGCGGCCTGACCGTCGCCTGTCTGCTGCGTGACGCCGGCCACGACGTCACTGTGTTCGAGCGTTCGCCAACCGAATTGAAAGAACGCGGCGCCGGCATCGTCTGTCTCGAAGCGACCTCGCGCTATCTGGTCGAGCGGGCCGGTCTGGCAATCGACGACTTCACCATCAAGACCAACATCGTCCGCTATCTCGGGCGATGCAATCGGGCGATCTATGAGGATCACCATAACTACCGTTTCAGTTCCTGGACGACCGTCTATCGCCTGCTCCTGGGAGCCTTCGACAAGGAGCGTTATCGGCTCGGCCATGATGTCATCGGATGGTCGACGGATGGCGATGGCGTCGATGTCCGGTTTGCCGACGGCGGATCTTACCGTGCGGATCTGCTGATTTCTGCCGATGGCGTTGGTTCATCTGCTCGAAAAAGGCTGCAGCCGAAGGCGACATCACGCTATGCAGGCTATGTCGCCTGGCGCGGCATCTTGCCTGAACGCGATCTCGACCCTGCACTCAACGCACGTCTGGGTGAAGCGATCACCTATCACGTGGCGGCCAACAGCCACATGCTGGTCTACCCGATCCCGGGGATGGACGGATCGGTCGCCGAGGGCGAACGGCTGATCAACTTCGTCTGGTATCGAAACTATCTCGAAGGTGAGGATCTGGGCAATTTGCTCACCGATCGCGACGGTCAGCATCGATCGAATTCGCTTCCGCCCGGCAAGGTCGCAGAGGCGCATCAAGAGGAAGTCCGCGCCGCTGCCCGCGCCCGATTGCCGAACGATTTCGCATGCGTCATCCAAAGTACGCCGGAACTTTTCATGCAGGTGATTTATGACATCACCGTCGAGCGCATGGCATTTGACCGCGTGTGCCTCCTAGGCGATGCCGCTTTCGTCGCCAGACCGCATGCTGGTGCTGGATCGGCAAAAGCCGCCGAGGATGGCTGGGCGCTGGTGGCGGCCCTTAGTGAAACATCGTCCATCGAGAGCGCACTCCAGATCTGGCAAGCGCAGCAGATCGCACTCGGCCGAGCGCTTGTCGAACGGACGCGAGACGTCGGCAGGCGGTCTCAGTTCGACAATTGCTGGATCCCGGGTGATCCTGACTTAATGCTCGGCCTGCGCGGCCCTGGAGATTGATAGGCCATGGGTAAAGACATCGTAGCAAGGGAGATGATCGATGCGGCCTCCAGGCTGCTCGATGCCCTCGATAGCTCACAAGCTGACATCGCGAGGCGGTCGTTCCCTGATAGTGAGGAACGGAAGCTCTGGTTCTACACGCCGACCGACCATGGCGGCCTGCCGCTGGCGGCGATGTCACCGACCCAGCATCGCTTGGTTCATAAACTCGTGGCGACCGGGCTTTCACGGGCCGGCTACGTCACGGCGGCCGCCATCATCGGCCTCGAAAACATTCTGGATGCGCACGAAGGTTTTCGCGTCGATTTCGGCCGCGAGCGTGGTCGCGATCCTGGTCTCTATTGCATAACGATCTTTGGAATCCCCGGTGCCGGCGGCACCTGGGCCTGGCGTTTCGGCGGTCATCATATCTCGCTGCACTATTTGATTATCGATGGCGAGATCGAAGCCATGACGCCCCATTTCTTCGGCGCCGATCCCGCGGACAGCCCCCTCCTCGGGCCCCATCTGCACCGGCCGCTGGCCGCAGCCGAAGACATCGGACGCGCACTTTTTCGAGACCTTGGGGATGAGCAACGGACGAAGGCGTTGATCTCTGCAGTCGCACCTGTCGATCTGGTGAGCGCCAATCGGCCGTCCCTTGCCGAAGGCGATCTTCCTTTGCCGATCGCGGACCTTTGGCGCGGCAGCTTCGAAGGTGACCTCGGCCAGCTCGTCCTGGATATGCAAAGCAATGGAGAAAGGAAGCTCGGCCTAAAAGACGACCATCTCGATCGCCTGAGCTTCACCCGCAAGCCGAAGGGTATCGGAACAGGCGACTTGAATGCCGGCCAGATCAGCACCCTTCGCGAATTGATCGACTGTTATCTCGACCGTCTGCCGGATGCTCTTGCTGATGGACAACGTGATCTCGTCGACCAGGAGTTCGAAAAAATCTCATTCGCCTGGGCAGGCGGTGGCGAGCGCTATGAACCCCACTACTACCGCATTCAGGGCGAGCGGCTGTTCATCGAATATGACAACACCCAGCGCGACGCCAATCACATTCATGCCGTCTGGCGGGATCTCGCCAACGACTTCGGCGGCGACGTGCTCGCCCGCCACTACGCCGACAACAAACACTGAACAACCACCACCTCGATCACTGCTGAGCGGCAGGTCTGAATTTTCGGCCTTCCTGCATTGCATGGGGCGGGCTGTACGCGGGGCGTCGGTCGTCAGGGAAGCGCTCCCTGCGCTTCGACGAATTCCCGAAGCGGACCTTCGCGGCCGATATGGCCGATGCCGTCCTGAATGTCGGCCTCGATGGCTGCCCTAAGGGCTGCGGGATCGCGCTTTCTAAGAGCGGCAATCGCCTCCTTGTGACGGTCGACGCGGTAGTGATCTCTTAGGTCCACCGCTGCCAGGCGCAGGAACGGGCCGAGCTGCAGCCAGACGCTTTCGATCATCGGCATGACCTCCTGGTGCGGATTGGCTTGGTAGAGCCGCGCGTGGAAGGCCTGGTTGGTGATGATCGTGTCTTCGTAGCGATTACTTTCGAACGCCTTGTCGATCTCGTCATCGAGAATCTCAAGCTCGCCGATCATCTTGTCACTGATATAGGGCAGCGCTCGTTCGGCGGCATGGGTCTCGAGTGCAATGCGCAGGGTCAAGAGCTCCTCGAACTTCTGCACCGTCATCTCCGGCACCATCACCCGGCGATTGTCCAGGACCGCGAGGCCCCGCTCGGCGGAAAGGCGTCGCAGCGCTTCTCTGATCGGCGTCGGACTCACCTCCAGGGTCTCCGCGAGCCCGCGGATGGTCAGCGCGATGCCGGGGCGCACGGAACCGGTCATGATTGAGCGCCGCAGTCGCCGATAGGCCCGCTCCTGCACGGTTTCGCGCGAACGCGCCGGCGGATCCGACAGTTTCAAGTCACCCGACGTCGACATGAAAAACCTTTTTCTTTCCTCTACGAGAAGAGCACCTTGGTTCCTTCATAGCCGATTGAAATGATATCACAAAGGCTATTCATAGATCTTGACAACACAAATGTGATCACATTATTGATAATAAAATCACTAAGTCTGGAAATTCAGGCGTGGCTGAGGCGAGGCAGTCTGGACAGGTGAACAAAATGCACCGGCTTGCGGGTGGGTTTGACAGCGATTACGTCATCGCAGCAATCGCCGACATCAACGGCGTCTGGCGCGGCAAACGGCTGCCGACTGGCCTGATCGACAAAGCAATGCAGGGTGGCCTGCGCATGCCGCTCTCCACCCTGGTCGTCGATATCTGGGGCCGGGACGTGCTTGCCAGCGGACAGGTGTTCGAGACCGGCGACAGTGACGGTATCGTGGCGCCGACCGAGCGTGGGCTCCTGCCCGTCAGCTGGATGGAGCGGCCGACCGCCTTTCTTCCCCTTTGGATGGCGAACGAGGACGGCAGTCCCTATGCCGGCGATCCGAGGCGGGCACTCGCGGCGATCGTCGCGCGTTTTCGCGCCCAAGGGCTCACTCCGGTTACCGCAACGGAGCTCGAATTCTATCTGGTCGACCCGAAGGCGCATCGGGCACGGCCGCCGAAATCGCCAGTGAATGGTAAGCGTTTAGCTTTCGAAGACGTTCTGTCCGCCGATGAGCTGGACACGTTTGACGGGTTCCTGGCTGATGTCTATGCGGCTTCAGCGCTTCAGGACATTCCGGCCGAGGCCGCCATCTCGGAGGGCGGTTGCGGCCAGTTCGAAGTCAATCTCCAGCATACCGACGATCCCCTTCGGACCGCGGATGACGCCATACTTTTCAAGCGGCTGGTCAAGGGGGTCGCCAGGCGTCACGGGCTTGCGGCATCCTTCATGGCCAAGCCCTATGGCGAGGATGCCGGCAACGGTTTTCACATTCACTTCAGCCTCCTCGACGAGAACGGCCGGAATGCCTTCGATGATGGCAGTGCTGAGGGAAGCAGCGTCTTGAAACATGCGGTCGGCGGCCTTTTGGCGGCGATGGATCAGTCGATGCTGCTATTCGCGCCGCATCAGAATTCCTATCGGCGGCTGCGCGAAGGCACCCATGCGCCGGTGGCGCGCGCCTGGGGCTACGAGAACCGGACGGCGGCGATCCGCATTCCCGGCGGCTCCTCGAAAGCCCGCCGGATCGAGCATCGGGTGGCGGGCGCCGATACCAATCCCTATCTGGTGCTCACCGCCATGCTCGGCGCCGCCCTCATCGGCATCGAGGGGCAAGCTGCCCCCGCCGACCCCATTGAAGGCAACGCTTACGCCTTGGGTCTCCCCTCATTGCCGACGGATTGGGGATCGGCGCTCAAGGCGTTCGAGCATGGTGAACTCATCACCGAGATCCTGAACCCGACCCTGCATGGCATGATCGCCGCCTGCAAGCGCCAGGAAATGGCGCGTTTTGCCGCCGAGGTGACGGCGCTCGAATATCAAAGCTATCTGGACGTCGTCTGATGCCGTCAGGCCCCGCCGCTTATGCCGGAGACGGCGCTTACCCCCGAAGTTACTATGCGGCGTCGGCCAACGCCGCACCGGACCGCCCGGCCCTGCAAGGCAGGGTGGACAGCGATGTCTGCATCATCGGCGCCGGCTATAGCGGCCTTTCCGCGGGGCTCCATCTGGCAGAGAATGGCTATCAGGTCAGGATTCTCGAAGGTGCCAGGGTCGGCTGGGGCGCTTCCGGGCGAAATGGCGGCCTCGACCCAGATCATCGCGACCGAGCCCTTGGGTGATGAGCGCGGCAGAGACCTGCTGCCGACCGACCTTTGCGTCGAGGATCTCCGCTATATTCTCGACTACTACCGCCTGTCCGCAGACAAGCGGCTGCTGTTCGGCGGCGGCACGGTCTATGGCGGCACCGATCCCGCCGATATCGAAGCCAAGCTTCGTCCCAACCTTGAAAAGGTTTTTCCGTGCTTGAAGGGCGTTGGCATCGACTATGCCTGGAGCGGCAATTTCGCCCTCTCCTTCTCGCGCGTACCCCAATTGGGACGCCTCGGCGACAACATCTATTTCGCCCACGGCTATAGCGGTCATGGCGTGACCGGCTCACACTTGTTCGGCCGTATCCTGGCCGAGGCTGTGCATGGTGATCAGAGCCGGTTCGATGTGTTCGCGAAACTGCGCTGGTTTCCGTTTCCGGGAGGACGGCTTTTTCGTATGCCCTACTCGGTCATGGGGTCCTGGTGGTATGGCCTTCGCGCCGTGCTTGGAGTTTAACAAATCCGATGGTACGACCACAATGGAGGGCTAACTTAGTGAAGAACTTAACATGCTGATTCTAAGCTCAAATGTCGAACTCGGTATGAAGCAAATGATGTGACCATACCACAACACATAAATCCCACTATGGACTTCGAAAACCTGGCCGCATACCGCCAATCTTGGCAATGACAGCGTGAATCAAATGATGTGGTCACACCACCAAACAGGGAGATAAAGATGAACAAGCCTTTCTTGCTGGCAGGCGTCGCGATCGCAGCGATGGCGGCCCACACGGCGCTTGCCGAAGAGGAGCCGGTTCTCAA
>JBPCVQ010000035.1:0-6387 GCA_051010395.1 Geminicoccaceae bacterium
GAAGGGGCAGGCCGAGCCTGCGGCAAAGCTGGGCGATCGCGAAGGTCGAGAGATTGGCTTCCGGCGTGCCGAAGGTCGGCGCCCCGGACTTAAGGTTCATGGTGGTCAGGAAGTTGCCGTAGACCACCGGCGCTCCCTTGCGCACCAGCTGGCTGAGCGCGATGCCGGCCATGGCCTCGGCGTGGGCCTGGGCAAGGAGGGCGGGCTGGGTCACCGGCCCCATGGCGCCGCCCAGGATGAAGGGCGAGATCACCACGCTCTGGTTGGCCCGTGCATAGGCCTTGAGGGCGCCGGTCATGACGTGGTCATAGACCAACGGCGAATTGACGTTGATGTTGCCCTGGATCACGCAATGCTCATCGAGATAGGCATCACCAAAGGCGATCCGCGCCATATCGATCGACTCCTCGGCACGCTCCGGCGCCGTCACCGAGCCCATGAACGGCTTGGTCGAGTAGCGGAGATGAGCGTAGACCATGTCCAGATGGCGCTTGTTGACGGGCAGATCGACCGGCTCACAGACCGTGCCGCCGGAGTGATTGAGCCAGGGCGAGGCGTAAGCAAGTTTCACAAAGTTTGCAAAATCCTCGATGGTCGCGTAGCGGCGTCCACCTTCCAGATCGCTGACGAAAGGCGGGCCATAGGCGGGCATGAGGACGATGTGATCGCCACCAATGACGATAGAAGAGGCCGGGTCGCGCCCCTCCATGCGAAAACTCGCGGGTGCCGTGGCGCAGAGGCTTTGTGCGAGTCCCTCCTCGAAGCGTACGCGCGAACCGGTGACGCTGGCACCGGCATTCTTGAAGAGTTCGAGCGCTTCCTCGTCGCCCGAAAACTCGATGCCGATCTCCTTGAGAATCCAGCCGGCATGCGCCTCTATACGCAACAGCTCCTCTTCGTCGAGAAGCTCATAAGCACGGATCTTTCGGCGGAAAAGGTCGGGTCTTATAACATCCGCTTGCGCTGAGCGCCGTGCAGACCGACCGGCGCGGCCGCCTGCGCGGCCTTTATGCACCTTGGCCGGTCGGAGATCCGATTCGACATCGAGCATTAGCGATCTCCTGGAATAAATTTCCTGATCAACAACGGGCAACTGGCCAACTGACCGAAGGACTCCGGCTTCATTGATTGACCTCTAAGTCCAGAAAATAGCGAAAGAGAGAGAAGCGCAAACCAATTGATTTGCACGCTAAGTATAAAAAATTTAAACAGAGAGGATGCGTTTTCGATCCTATGATAGCTTGCGCCTGTTCGATGTCGTGGCGCGTCACCTGTCGTTCACGGTGGCGGCTGAGGAGCTCAATTTAACCAAAGGGGCGGTGAGCTATCAGATCGGCCGGCTGGAGCAGGACCTCGGCTTTCCGGTTTTTATTCGGAAACACCGGGCCATTCAGCTGACTGAGAAAGGCAAGCGCCTTTGGCACAGCTCAGCCTTGGCCTTTCGCGACCTGGAACGGGAAATCGCCGGCCTCCGCGAGGCGGGCCCCGGGCGCATCACTGTGGGCATGTCGACCTATTTCGCTTCGCGCTGGCTGTCGCCCAGGCTGATGACGTTCACCGCCAGTCACCCGCGCATAGGCCTCCGTCTGCAGCCCCTTATCGATCTCACCAATCTTCGCGCCCACGGCATCGACATGGCGATCCGCTGGGGAAAAGGCGATTGGACCGACATGGAGATCGAGCCGCTGTTCGCCTGCCCTGCCTTTCCGACTGCGAGCCCGGCCATCGCCGAGCGGATCGCCGATGCCGGTCTGGACACGGTCCTTTCGGATCTCACCTTGCTGCATGATCGCGATGACAGCGAGGCCTGGCGCGATTGGCACACCACTGCGGGCTTGTCCTATCGCTCGACCCGAGACGAGCTGGTCGTTCCCGATCCGAACGTGCGGGTGCAGGCGGTGATCGATGGCCAGGGGGCAGCGCTGAACGATGCCCTGGTCGATGCCGAGCTTGGCGAGAAACGCTTATCGAAGATCTCGGACGTCGAATTGGCCGACTACGGCTACTTCCTCGCTTACCCCAAGGGCGCGCTCAGCATCCCGGGACTGAAGGTTTTTTACGACTGGATCATGATCGAGGCTCGAAAGCGGCTGGCCGACGTTTCAAGCTGCTTCAACAGCTGACGAGAGAGCGTCTCAATCGGCTCAAAGCCTGTCGCGCAGCGAGAACCAGACCATCGCGAGCACCAGCAGAGGCCAGCGCAGCGCGACCCCGCCCGGAAAGCGCCCTGTCGGCACATTTGCCATCAGGTCGAACTTTTCCGCCTGCCCGGCAATGGCGTCCGCCGCAAGCTTGCCGCCAAGGGTCGCCATCGCGACGCCATGGCCTGAATACCCGCTGGCGGAGAGGATGTTGCCCTGCAACCGGGCGAAGTGGGGCATGCGGTTCATGGTAATGCCGAGCGTGCCACCCCAGGCATAGTCGATCCGTATGTCCTGAAGCTGCGGGTAAATCTCGAGCATCGGTTTTCGAACCAGCCCGGCAATATCACGAGGAAAACGATATCCGTAGCTTTCGCCGCCGCCGAACAACAAGCGTCGATCTTCGGACAGGCGGAAATAGTTGATGACGAACTTGCTATCGGCGACGGCGTGGTTATCGCGGATCAAGACCCTGGCCCGGCCTTCATCCAGAGGCTCCGTAGCAATGATGAAATTGTTGATGGGCATGACACGGGCGGCGATGTCCTCATGCAGATGTCCGAGATAGCCGTTGCAGGCCAGGATCACATGGGAAGCGGTGATCTCGGCCTTGTCGGTCGTGATTTTGGCAGGCGAGGATTCGGTGACGGAGATAACCCTGGAACGTTCGAAAATCCGGACACCGGAGGCGGCAGCGGCTTTGGCCAGTCCGAAGGCGTAGCGCATCGGGTGGATATGGCCGCCGCCCATGTCCAGCGTCCCGCCATGATAGGCGTCCGAGCCGACGAGGCTCCGCATTTCTTCGAGGCCGATCGGGCGTATCCGGTCATAGCCGTAGTCGCGCTGCAACTTCTCCGCATAGGCATGGCTTTCCGGCACGAAGCGGGCGCGGTGGTCGGCGTGGAGGATCCCATCCGCAAAACCGCAATCCATCTGATGCGCTGCGATCAGGTCGCGGACAAGCTGGACCGACTGCAGGGAAAGACGCCAGAGATCCTGTGCCCGCTCATGACCGACCATCGTCTCCAAGGCGCACTGATCGACCCGCTGCCCGGTGCCGACCTGCCCGCCATTTCGACCGGAGGCACCGAAGCCCACGCGGTGGGCATCGAGGAGAATGACGTCATAGCCAGCCTTGGCGAGATGCAACGCCGCCGAGAGGCCGGTGAACCCAGCGCCGACGATGCAGACATCAGACGTCAGCGTGCCAGCAGCCGGCTCGAACGGATCAGGCCCCCTTGCGGTCGCCGCATAGTAGGACGCCGGATACTCGCCCACCTGGTCATTTGACGTAAGAATATCCATTAGTGGTGTGACCACGTCATTTTGTTGCGACTGCCTTCGAAGAAAGAACCCGATCCTTCAAGGGTATGCGGATCATTGTCGGGAGAGATCATGCTGCCTTGTAGAGGCCGTCTTCCTTGATCGAGGCGAGGGTTTCGTCGAGGGACCGGGTTGCGCGTTCGATCAGCTGATCAATCTCCGCCTTGGTGATCACCAGCGGCGGGGCGATGATCATGCGGTTGCCGACATGGCGCATCACCAGGCCATTGGCGAAACAGCGGGTGCGGCAACGGAGACCGACTGCACCACCCTCGCCGGCAAAGGCGGCGCGTGACGCCTTGTCCGGGGTCAGCGCAAGGGATCCCATCATGCCCGCGATCCGCGCCTCGCCGATGAGCGGGTGATCGGCGAGTGCCGACCATTGCTCTGCGAGATAGGGCGCCGTTTCTTCGCGGACGCGGTCGACGATCCGCTCCTCTTCCAGGATGCGCAGATTTTCGAGCGCGACGGCGGCGGCGACCGGATGGCCGGAATAGGTGTAGCCGTGATTGAAGTCGCCGGCGCCTGCGATGACGCCTGCTATCTCGTCGCTGACCATGGAGCCGCCGATCGGCATGTAGCCGGAGCTCAGCCCCTTGGCGATGGTCATGATATCGGGGCGGATATCAAAGGTCTCGGAGCCGAACCAGTTGCCGGTGCGCCCGAAACCGCAGATGACTTCATCGGCGATCAGGAGAATATCGTGGGCATCGCAGATACGCTGGATTTCCGGCCAGTAGGTCTCAGGCGGGATGATCACGCCGCCAGCACCCTGAACCGGTTCGGCGATGAAGGCCGCGACCCTGTCCTCGCCGATTTCCTGAATGGCCACTTCGAGCTGACGCGCGCGCTCCAGGCCGAACGCCTCGGGCGACTGATCACCACCTTCTGCATACCAGTTCGGCTGGTCGATGTGGTGAATGTCCGGGATCGGCAAACCGCCTTGGGCGTGCATCGGCTTCATGCCGCCGAGGCTGGCGCCGCCGAGGGTCGAGCCGTGATAGGCATTCTTGCGGCTGATGATGATCGTCTTGTTCGGCTGCCCTCTGGCCGCCCAATAATGGCGCACGAGGCGGATATTGGTGTCGTTGGCCTCCGAGCCCGACCCCGCATAGAAAACATGGTTCAGATCGCTGGGCGCTAGCTCCGCGAGCTTGGCAGCCAGCGCGATTGCCGGCACGTGGGTCGTGTTGAAGAAGGTGTTGTAATAGGGAAGCTCGCGCATCTGGCGGGCAGCGACATCGGCAAGCTCGCGACGGCCATAACCGATATTGACGCACCACAACCCCGCCATCGCATCGAGGATATGCTCGCCTTCAGAGTCGGTCAGCGTCACACCCTTGGCGCGGACGATCACCCGAGCCCCCATCGCCGCCAACTCATCACCTGCGGTGAAGGGGTGCATGTGATGTGCTGCGTCCAGGGCCTGCAGTTCTTCGGTCGGCGGGTGGTTCGTAATCATGCGTCAGCCTTTCGCTCGGCGCGTTCGCCGTCGCTCGGCGCGCTCACCGTCAGACGTTCAAGAGCAGATGTTCCCGCTCCCAGGGTGAGATTTCGCGCTCGAACTCGATCAGTTCGGCATTCTTGATGGCGGCGTAGAGCTGGCAAAACTCGGTGCCGAGCACATCGCGCAAGGTGTGGTCCTCATCGAAACCATCCAGTGCTTCGGTCAGGTTACGCGGCAGCACAGCACCGTCTTCGTAAACCTCGCCCTTAACCTCGGGCCGTGGCTCAACCTTGTTGACCATGCCCAGATAGCCGCAAGCGAGGCTGGCGGCGATGGCGAGATAGGGATTGCTGTCGATGCCGACGATCCGGTTTTCGATGCGCCTTGCGGATGCCGGAGAATTGGGGATGCGCAGGCCCGTGGTGCGGTTGTCCGCCGCCCATTCGAGATTGACCGGAGCGCTCATGCCTGCGGTGAACCGCCGGTAGGAATTGACGAACGGCGCCAGCAGAGGAACCGTCGATTTCAAGTGCTGTTGCGAGCCACCGATGAAATGGCGGAAAGCTTCAGTCGGGCTGCCGTCGGGTTCGGAAAAAATATTCTCGCCGGTCTTGGCATCCGTGACGCTTTGGTGAATGTGCATGGCACTTCCGGGCTCGTCGCGCATGGGCTTCGCCATGAAGGTGGCAAAGGTGCCGTTCTTGAGCGCTGCCTCGCGGATCGCCCGCTTGAAATAGAAGACCTGATCAGCGAGATCCAAAGGGTCGCCATGCAGGAGATTGATTTCGATCTGACCGGCACCACCTTCCTGGATCAGCGTGTCGATCGCCAGACCTTGTGCTTCCGCATAGTCATAGATGGTATCGATGACCGGACCATATTCGTCGACGGCGACCATCGAATAAGCCTGACGCCCGGCCCCTCTCCTGCCCGTTCGCCCAATGGGAGGCTGGATGGGTTCATTAGGGTCGACATTGGGATTGGTCAGATAAAACTCCAGTTCCGGCGCCACGACGGGGCGCCAGCCCTTGTCCAGATAAAGTCGGAGAACCCGCTTTAGGACATTGCGCGGCGCCACGGCCAGTGGTTCGCCCGACCGTGTTTCCAGATCGTTGATGACCTGAAGCGTGACATCTTCGGCCCAGGGCACGGCCGAAGCGGTCGCCATATCCGGGCGCAAGACGACGTCGGCTTCGACCCACTGATTCTCGATCCCTTCGAGATTGACGTAGTCGCCGGTGATCGTCTGGTAGAACAGGGAGATGGGCAAAAAGAACGTTACATCCGGATGAAACTTATAGAAGGGCATCGACTTGCCGCGGGACATGCCCGCGAGGTCGGGAATGATGCACTCGACTTCTTCGATACGCCGTCCGGATTGATGATAGTCCAAAAAGGCGCGCGGCAAGGTCTCCACCCAGCCCTGTCCCAGCTTCGACATCATGATGTCACCGCCTTTTTGCGCATATTGCCATG
>JBPCVQ010000036.1:0-13759 GCA_051010395.1 Geminicoccaceae bacterium
TTTTTTGTTGGCGGGACGACAATCATGACAGATCAATGGCATAGTCGCACTCAAGCGATCCATGGCGGCTGCAATCGCTCGCAGTTTGGCGAGAATGCCGAAGCGCTCTTTTTGACCTCGGGATTTCGCTATCGACAGGCTGAAGATGCGGCCGATCGCTTTGCCGATCGTCAGGACGGCTACACCTATTCGAGGCTTGGCAATCCGACGGTTCGTTGCTTCGAGGAACGCCTCGCCCTTCTGGAAGGGGCGGAGGAGGCGGCGGCCACGGCAACAGGCATGGCCGCTGTAAACGCCTCCTTGATGAGTGGGTTGAAGGCCGGTGATCGGGTGGTTGCCGCGCGTTGCCTCTTCGGTTCCTGCAACTACGTGCTCACCGAGATCCTGCCACGTTTTGGCATCGATGTGGTGCTCGTGGATGGGCGCGACCTGGACGCCTGGGAAAACGCCTTGTCGCGCGAGACTAGCATGGTCTTTTTTGAGACACCTGGTAATCCGACCCTAGAGTTGATCGACATTGAGGCCGTCTCCGACCTCGCCCACAAGGCAGGCGCCAAGGTGATCGTCGACAATGTATTTGCAACCCCGATCCTGCAAAAGCCACTGGAACTCGGCGCCGACATCGTCGCCTATTCGGCAACCAAGCACATCGATGGACAGGGCCGCTGCCTCGGCGGTGCCGTGATCTGTACTGCCGATTACCGAAAAGATGTGCTACAGCCCTACCTCAAACACACCGGACCGACGCTCAGTCCCTTCAATGCCTGGGTGCTCATGAAAGGTCTGGAGACGCTTGAGCTGAGGGTGCGCGAGCAATGCCGAACGGCATCGGAGGTCGCGCGTTTCCTCGAGCAGCATCACGCGGTCGAGAGCGTCATCTATCCGGGGCTCGAAAGCCACGCGCAGCACGACCTCGCAAAGCATCAGATGAGTGCGTTTGGTAGTCTCGTGGCATTTCGTATTGGAGGCGACCAGCAACGCGCCTTTGACGTGATGAACCGCCTTCGTCTGATTGCGATTTCCAACAATCTCGGCGACGCCAAATCACTGATCACCCATCCAACGACGACAACCCACCAGCGTCTAAGCGGCGATGAGCGCACAGAGCTCGGCATCACCGACGACCTGATGCGTCTCTCGGTCGGTCTCGAACACGCAGAAGATCTTATGCAGGATCTCGATCAGGCCCTGAAGGTCTAGCGGTATGACCACATCAGAAGATTCAGTTAGTCAGGAGTTTAAGGCTTTGATTTCAAGCCCAACTGCCGGGCTCTGTATGAAGTAAACGACGTGGTCGTACCACTAGGTCGACCCTGCCTCCCTGGGCGATGGCGCCAAGACCGTTAGCGCCAGGCGGAAGGGGATTAGCAGCAGCAAAGCCACGGCCATCTTCACGCCATAGTCGCCGATCGCCCAGGTGATCCAGGGAAGGCCGGTGCCGGCAAAGGCGAGGCTGAAGAACAGTGCCGTGTCGAGCGCGGATGCGAGCGTGGAGGAAATCAGTGGTGCTCGCCACCAGCTCGCACGTCGGAGCTTGTCGAAGACGGCAATATCAAGGAGCTGGGCCACCAAGAAGGCCGCCCCGGAGGCAAGGGCTATGCGTGGTGTCGCCAGCCAGATCGAAAGGCCGACGGCAACCGCAAACCCGACATAGACGACGCTGCGAGCCGCTTTTGCGCCAAGGCCGCGATTGGTGAGATCAGTCACCAGAAAGGCAATGGGATAGGTGAGCGCCCCATAGGTGAGCCAGTCGTTGATCGGGTATTGCACCGCGATATTCGATATGGTCACCACCAGCACCATCGCTGTGATGCCGAGACCGATACCGAGCGTCGAAGCGCCGGTCTGCCTATCTTCCATGATGTTGCAGTTATCCTTCGAGAAGCGTTGCCTTGGTGTCAGCTTGTAGTCGAAGTGCTGGAAAAGGCAATTGCTCCGCGACGCCAGGCATCGCCTGGCTCGGCAAGAACGCCATGAAATGCGCGGTGTGCGACGTCATCTCGCGCAAAAGCCGGTGCGGGTAACCGAAAATTAAGGTTGTTGGCGTATCGATCAGATCTTCGGGTCAATGGTCGGGACTTTGAGGTGATACGGGATTTTCGAAGCTATGACGGCGATGGCGAACTGCATTGCGACATCTGCATCGCTGGTGCCGGCGCTGCTGGCGTGGCCTTGGCTCTCAGCCTGGCGGATCGCAACCATCGCGTCATTTTGCTCGAAGCTGGTGGTTTCGACTATGCCGAGGCCGATCAAGACGCCTATGTCGGCAAGGTCGTGGGGCGGCCCTATCATGAGATCAGCACGACACGCCTTCGCTTTCTCGGCGGATCAACCAACCATTGGGGTGGCATGTGCTCGCACTTGGAGCCTCATGACTTCGAGAAGCGCGCCTGGATTCCCTATAGCGGCTGGCCGATCGGTTTTGACGACCTGCAGCCTTGGTATGTGAAAGCTCACCCATGGCTGGAGCTAGGTCCGTTCGACTATGATCGCAGCCGAATTTCACCGGATGGAACACCCTATCTGCCGTTCGATGAAAGCCGTCTTCGCCATAAAATGTGGCACTATAGTCGCCCGCCGACCAGCTTCGGTGTCGAACACCGGGGAGAGATGCAACGGACGGCCTCTCTTGATGTCTTGCTCCACGCCAACCTCATCGACATCGCTTTGGAAGCTTCGGGGCAGGAGGTTACAGGCTATCGGATAAGCACCTTGCAGGGGAAATCTGCGACAGTGCGCGCACGCCATTATGTCCTAGCACTCGGCGGTCTCGAAAATCCGCGTATCCTCATGAACGCGACTTCGGTGCAGTCGCGTGGCATCGGCAATGACCGAGACCTGGTGGGGCGCTTCTTCATGGAGCATCTGAACACCGATGCCGGTCAGGTGATCAGCAATGATGGCGGCTGGTCCCGAGCCTATGATTCGCTATTTCAAAATGATCGACAGTATCGTGCCTTTCTGATGGCAAGCCGAAAGATGCAGGAAGAACAAAGAATTTTGGGCAGCGCCATAGGCCTTGGGCCGCTCTTTCAGGCACGCGAACGCTCTGTCGCCTACGATTCGCTGCATCGCCTGAAAATGGCCTGGTTGCGCAGGCGTTTCCCGGACAACCTCGGCACCCATATCACCAACTTGATCACCGACGCTTCCGGGCTGAAGGAGGCACTTGAGGAGCGCTTTGATTCCTCTGTCTATCTCTACACCGAAGCCGAGCAGGCCCCCAATCCTCAGAGCCGTGTTCTTCTTGACGATGAAAGAGATGCGCTCGGTCTTCGGCGTTTGCAGCTCGACTGGAGGTTGAGTGAGCTTGACAAGCGATCGATACGGGATCTTGCCTTCCTGATCGGAGCCGAGTTCGGACGGCTGCAGAAAGGCCGTGTCGGCCTGCCGCGTTGGCTCCTGGATGAGACCCCTCGGGACGACGATCCCATCCTCGGCGGCTATCATCATATGGGCACGACCCGTATGGCTGACGATCCGTCGACGGGTGTAGTCGACGCCGATTGCAGGGTGTTCTCCACGCGCAATCTCTTCATCGCCGGAAGCAGTGTCTTCACGACCGGCGGTGCCGCCAATCCGACCCTGACCATTGTGGCGCTGGCATTGCGTCTGGCAGAGCGCCTCGATCATCTTTCCAAAAAACACAGTTAAGGCAGGTTAAGAGACCAGGAAGACCGCGCAAAGTTATGGCCCAAGCTTTTGAACACTCGATGGCTCCATGCGCGGGCATCTTCTTGGGCTCGTTGCCCTCCTATTGAGTTTTGAGCTTGCTGTGTCACCTTATCGAGGAGGAGGGTGGACATTGACGGGGCAAGATCCATCGTTGGTTCGCAGCCGGACATGCAGCTTTGTCAGACCACTTGGTGGAGCGGAGGCAGGATGGCATTGACCAGACCAACACATGATCCGCATTTTCAGCGAGGTCATGCGGAGGTAACAGCACCCCTGACATGGGCCAGAAGCCGCCGTTTTTTGCCGATTTTGGTTGTCAGCCTTTTGTTCTTGCTGAACGGGGTAGGCAATCTTCATGCCGGCCCGCTCGAAGCGGGCGGGTTAACGTTTAGTGACGAGCTCGGAGGCTTTCGTCTGATTTCTGCAACTGGTAGTGGCAGCCCCTCGGACCCCATCGTTCTTGTTGAAGAAATCTCCGGCATGGGGCCAGCGGTGCTAACCATTCGCCAGGGCGATGCCGACGGCTCGAAGACGCCCAGCAGGGGCGTTCTACTGCGTTCACTGATCAAGATCGTGATCAACAAGAGCGCCTGGCGCTGGTCCGGCTTTGACCTCGAGCTGAGGGATAATTCCGGCCAGGCCAGTGTCTTCAGCGATGGCCTGTCTTTCGATCAGGTGCGTATGGTAAACGAACCGATGAAATCCGATCTGTTTGCCGCTCTACACGCCGAAGATGAACCCTTCGACCGGTTGCGGTTCGATCAGGGGCGGGTGATACCTGATCAGAAAGTTCGGCTTGCCTTCAATTTGGCCGACATCAATCCAAGGCCGATCTTCTTTCTGGCCCAGCAGCCGATCGTTCTGATGGCCAGGGCGTTATCTGATTAAGCTCTGGACGTTTGATGTCGCCCGGACAGGCGTGTCATGAGGGCGCCGATATCGGCCTGAATGCCGATCAATGTAGGCACCAGAAACAGTACCAGGAAGGTCGTCACCATCAGCCCGAAAACGATGGTGATGCCCATCGGGATCAAAAAGCGTGCCTGCAGGCTGGTTTCGAACAGAAGCGGTGACAGGCCGCCGATCGTCGTTGCCGAGGTGAGGATCACGGCGCGCAGGCGCGAACAGGCGCCATCGACGATCGCTTGATGCAGCGGCTTGCCCTCATGGCGAAACCGATCGATCGCACTTACCAGAATGATGCTGTCATTGACCAGAATGCCCGCAAGGCCGAGGAAGGCGATGATGCTCAGGATGGACAGGTCGAAGCCCATCACGAGATGTCCGAGCACTGCACCGATCAGGCCGAAGGGAATGACCAGCATGACCGCGAACGGTCGCGTGAAGCTCGCGAACACCCAGGCGAGGATGATGTAGATCAGGGCCAGCGCCAGCATGGCGCCGATGCGAATGTCGGCGAAGGTTTCCGCCTGCTCCTCCGCCTTGCCGGCAAAGCGATAGTCGAGGCCGTAGCGCGCCGCGATCTCGGCGATGCCCGCTTCCTCGAGAGCATCGATCACCTGTTCTTGCTTGATCAGCGCCTCGTCGAGCTCGGCGGTGATCGCCGCCCGCCTGACGCCGTCCTCCCGCTGAATTCTGGCATAGCCCCGGTCTTCGCTGAGGTCAGCCACTTCGCCAAGCACGACTTCGCGGCCATTCGAGCTTCTGAGAACGAAGTTATCGAGCCCAAGGCGCGCCGCGCCATCGTCGGTGAGGCTGACCACCACGTCGACCTCCTCATCGCCACGCGGAAAGCGCTTTGCGATGCGTCCCTCGAGGGCGTCGCGCAGCTGGCGGCCGACGCTCTCCGTGGTGAAGCCGAGCGCCCGGCCGCGAGGCGTGAGCTCGATCAGCACCTCCTCCTTTCCGTAGGGCAGGTCGTCATCGATCTGGCTGACGCCCGGCAGGCGGGCGAGGAGTGCTCTCAGCTCTAGTGATGCCTGCTTCAATCCGTCGAGCGAGGAGCCGCCGCGCAGGCGGATATCGAGCTCGCGCCCAGGCGGCCCGCCGGCCCGCTCCTTCAAGGTCAGGGATTCGACGCCGGGCAGAGCTGGAATGGCAGCGCGCCAGGTGTCGATGAACGTATCGATCCGAACGGACCTCAGATCCGAGGAGATCAGCTCGACATGCATCGAGCCGACATTGTCGCCTCGCAGCCGCGGTCTGCCAGGCTGTCGGCTGATGCTGGATCCGATGCGGGCGAAGCTCATGACGATCAGATCATCAGGATTGTCGACGAACTCGCCTGCCGCATCATGGAGGGCAGCATCGATATGCTCGAGTGCCGCTTCGGTCGCCGCACGATCGCTGCCTGGCGACAGGGTGATATTGACCTCGATCGTATCGGTTTCCGGCGTCGAGAAGAAAACGAAGCCGACCCGGCCACCCATGAGCAGGCCGACCGAGAGGATCAGGGCGCCGAGCGCGGTCGCGGCGGTGGCGTAGCGCCAAGCGAGAACGCGCTCGATCCAGGCTCGAAAATGGACCTCGCGGAAGTGCTCGAAGCCTCGATTGAAGCGTTCACGCAGGCGGCTCTGTCGACTTTGCTCGCGGAGCGCGCTTCGCATGTGAAAGGGGAGCACCAGGAAACATTCGACGAGGCTGGCGATCAGAACGGCGATGACCACCAGCGGCACCTCACGGATAATCGTGCCGATAATGCCGCCAATGACGAAGATCGGCAGGAAGGATGCGATCGTGGTGAGCGAGGCGCTGGTCACCGGCGCCACCATGTGGAGGACACCCTGTTCGGCGGCATCGATGGGGCCGAGCCCCTTTTCGCGCAGCGCCGCCGCATGCTCGCCGACCACGATCGCATCATCGACGACGATGCCGATGGCGAGCAGCATCGCGAACAGGCTGATCATATTGATGGTCTGGCCGTTCAGCCAGAGCACGGCGAGCATCGCCATCAGCGATATGGGAATGCCGGCGGCAATCCAGAACGCGACCCGGCTGTTCAGGAACAAAAACAGGATCGCGATCACCAGGACCAGGCCGCCGAGGCCATTGCGCAGCAACAGATCGATGCGTTCGCGGATGAGGTTGGCTAGAATGTCGTAGGTTTCGATTTTAAGGTTGGCCGGCAGATTTTCCGGCAGATTGTCTAGATAGGCATCCAGGCTGTTCGCGACGTCGAGCGCGTCGGAGGTCAGCGCTCGCTGGATTTCGAGCTCGATCGCCGGCCGTCCCTGCCGCCTGCCCAGGACATCATCATCGTCGAACCCATCCGTGACCTCGGCGATGTCGCCGATGATGATCTTTTGCCCGGACGGCGTCGAGCGTACTTCGATCGCCCGGATGTCGTCGGCCGTGCGCGCGAGGCCAAGGGCGCGCGGCTGACGCTCGAAGCTGCCCTCGATATCACCGGCCGGCACGTCCCTTGACGACCGATCGATCGCCGCCGCGACGTCATCCAGCGTCAGGTCCAGCCTGCGCAGTGTCTCAGGTGACAGCTCGACCCGGATCTCCTCGTCGCGCGCGCCGAGAAAACGGACCCGATCGATGCCGCGCGCCAGGAGGTCGTCCCGGATCTGCTTGGCATGCTGCTTGAGCTTGGCCTCGTCGAACGGTCCTGAAAGGATCAGACGCGCAATGCTGTCGTAGCGCACGATCTGGCGCACCGTCGGCCGCTCGCTGTCCTCGGGAAAGGTGGTGATCTGAGCGACGGCACTCTCCACCTCGGAAAGCGCACGCTGCATGTTGGCGCCTTGCTGAAACTCGATGAGGACGGAGCCCAGCCCTTCGCTCGCGACGCCAGTCGTCTGATCGACACCATCGAGAAAACGGACTTCGGGCTCTAGCGCGTCGACGATCGTGGCTTCGACGTCCTCCGCCGTCGCACCCGGCCAGGTGACGTTCACCTGGATGACATCGATGCCAAAATCCGGAAAGAACTGACGATTGAGCTTGGTGAGGGCGAAGAAGCCGGCCAGCAGCATGATCGCCATCAGAAGGTTCCCGGCCGTGGGATGACGCACGAACAGGCTGATCAGGCCGCCCTTTCGATGTGCCGTCCCGTCGGGATCGCTCACTCCACCACCTCGACCTTGAGGCCGGGGCCGACTTCGGCCAGGCGGGAGGTCAGGACCATGGCGCCTTCCGCGATGTCGGTTGCGATCAGCACCTGATCGCCGCTCGTAGCGACGAGATCGACTGCTTCTGCACGAAGGCGGTTGCTTTCGATGACATAGACGGTGCTCTTGTCGAACAAAGCGCTCGCCGGCAGTTCGACCACGTCTTCGTAGAGCTGATCGAGCATCTCGACTTCGATGAACGCCCCTGGCCGAAGAGGAACGCCATCATGCCGGCCATCGATGCGCGCATAGACAGTAACGCCGCCGCTCGCAGGATCAATCGTCGGCACGACCCGCTCGATCGTTGCCGGCAAGGTGAAGACCGAGGCGCCCAGCCGCCAGCTGCCTTTGACCTTCCGGCCGATCAGTCCGGTTTGCCAGAGCCGTCCGAAATCCGCGTCGGCGAGCTGGAAGCCGATTTCGAGTGCCTGATCATCGATCAGCCGGGCGACCGCGTCGTTGACGCCGAGCTGTTCTCCGATCTCGGCATCGACGTCGGCGATCACGCCGGCGAACGGTGCTTCGATCGCCGTATCCGCCAGATCCCGCTCGGCACGCCTCAACGCTACCGACAGACGGTCGATCACCGCTTCCTGCTGGGCGAGCCTGGCATCCAGCACGACGATCGCCTGTTCGCGCTGCCCCACCGTGCTGGTCTGACGGGAAAAGTCGAGACGGGCGTCGTCCAGGGCTTTTTCCGAAGCTGCCCTGTTGCCGGACAGGCGCTCGAAGCGCTCGACGTTCCGTTCGATCAGTGCCTGCTGGTCCTTGTCCAGCACGAGCATCATCTGCTCCATCGACTGGTTCGCCAAAAGCTCGTCGCGCTTTGCTTTCGCTTCCCTGATCTGCGCCAGAAGATCATCGATCGCTGCCTGATAGTCGAACGGATCGATCTGCAGCATCACCTCGCCCTTGGCGAAGCGGCCGCCCTCGCGGAGCTTCGGTGAAGCCAGGGCCACCTCGCCCGCCACCTTCGGCCGGATCGTGACTTCGCGGCCGGCCACCAGCTCCCCATAGAGATCCAGCGTCGGCTGATGGCTCCGATGTTCGATCATTACAGCCCGCACATTCCAGACCGGTTCGGTCTCGGGCGCTGCGGCGACCTCAGGCTTGGTCGCGCGCAGATAGCTGGCGCCGGCAAGCGATGCGGCGATAAGGATGAGGGGCAGAAGAACTTTTGGGGCGATGCGCACGCGAAAAGATCACTTGGTTTCTTGCCTTCCCGCCATGTGGCGATTCGGAGCGTTGCTCACAAGGTCGGGTTGGTTTTCGGATGCGTCCTCAGGCTGCCAGATGATCCAGGCTGGGGCGTTTCAAAGTGAGGAGATGACCGTTGATCTTCAACCAGTGGCGGTGGCGCTCATAGTCCGGCATCACCTCGCCGACAGCCCGCCAGAACGGTGGTTGATGGTGCGGATGGCGGAGATGGCAGAGCTCATGCACGACCACGTAATCGAAGACATCGACTGGCGCCAGGATCAGGCGCCAATTGAGGTTGATCACGCCTTTATGGGTGCAGCTGCCCCAAAGCCGCTTTTGGTCCTTGATATGGAGGGCTGAAGGCACAAGGTCGTGGCGCGGCCCGAATCGCTCGATCGCCATCAGCGCATCCGATCGCGCCTGCTTCTTCAAGTGATTGCTGAGCGCGCTCTCGATGGTGGCTTCCCGTTCCTCTGGAGGAAGGCGTTTTGGCAGTTCCAGCCGAAAACCGTCGCCTTCGACCACCTTGGGATGAACGCGCTCGGCGAGCTTGATGGAAAGAGGGGTCGGCTCGCCGCGAAAGGGAATGAAGGCTCCGTCCTCGAGGCGTTCGGCACCGCGATGCTCGGCCACCAGGGCCTGATATTTTTCGACCTTTTCATGAATCCAGCCGCGATGGCTGTCGATGAAACTCTTGACTTCATGGTCGGGAACGCGCGGCGGCACCACCACCTCGACGCCATCAGGCCGCACCGTCAACCTCAGCCGTTTGGCGCGCTGGCTTGTGCGCAGCTCATAGGCAATCGTCTTCTGACCGATGGTAATAAGATGCGGCATTTTTCGAGGGCCTGTGCACCAAGTCGTTTGCACCACGCCCTCAAGGCGTTAAGGATGAGGCGGTCACTTGGCAAGACCTGGAACGGCAGGACATGACGGAATTTCGCGAAATCACGGATGGGTTGATGTTCCCCGAGGGGCCGATAGCCATGCCCGATGGCTCGGTGCTGCTGGTTGAAATTGGGCGCCGGACGTTGACGCGGGTGTGTCAGGACGGCCGGAAGGAGATTGTGGCCGAGACCGGCGGTGGGCCGAACGGGGCGGCGATCGGTCCAGACGGCAAATGCTATATCTGCAACAATGGCGGCTTTGAATTCGCAGAAGCTGGCGCTGGACTGCAGCCGGTGCGCGAGGCCCATGATTACAGCGGCGGTCGCATCGAGCGGGTCGAACTTGATACAGGTGCTGTCGAGGTCCTATATCGAGGCACCCATGAGCAACCGCTGAAGGGGCCGAACGACATCGTGTTCGACGATCAGGGTGGTTTTTACTTCACCGACCTCGGCAAGGTGCGCACACGCGAGATGGACCGGGGCGCCCTCTACTATGCGAAGGCCGACGGCTCGCTGGTCAAGGAGATCGCCTTTCCGCTGATCACGCCGAACGGCATCGGCCTCTCGCCGGATAACAAGACCCTCTACGCGGTCGAAACCGAGGCTGCCCGTCTCTGGTCCTGGCCGATCCTGTCACCGGGCGAGCTTGCAAAGGAACCCTGGCCGATCCCCCATGGCGGCAAGCTGGTGCGCGGCATGGGCGGCTATCAGCGTTTCGACAGCCTGGCGCTCGACGCTGAGGGGCGGATCTGCGTCGCCACCCTGATCAATGGCGGGATCACGGTGATCGACCCGGATGGAACGAAGGCCGAGCATGTGCCGATGCCGGATCTCTGGACCACCAATATCTGTTTTGGTGGTCCAGAGATGAAAACCGCCTATATCACGCTTTCCAACTCGGGCCGGCTGGTTGCAGTCGACTGGCCGACGCCCGGCCTGCCATTGAATTACCTGAACACATGATGAGTATCCGACGTGTTTTCATCGCTGCACTCGCCTTGCTCGGCGTCGCGGCCTGTAGCGCCGAGCAACTGACGGCGCCCTTTCGACCGAGCGTGAAGCAGGAGCTGCTTCTGGCGGCAAAGCGTGGTGATGCCGTCGCGGTCTGGGCGGCGCTTGCCGCGGGCTCGGAGCCGGACCATGTCGATGACAAAGGCAACACTGCTTTGATCTTCGCTGCCAGGGACGGCCATATCGAGATTGCCAACATGCTACTCGCCTATGGTGCCTCGGTCGATTGGCAGGACGACGAGCAGGTGACGCCTTTGATCCTGGCCGCTTCGCGCAATCACCCTGAGATCGCGGCCCTGCTGCTCGATGCCGGCGCCCGCCCGACCCTCCAGGACCAATGGGGCCGAACCGCCCTCGACTACGCCGAACGCCGCGGCGGCGACGACCCCATCGCCGTCATGCTCCGCTAGGCGGCATGGGTGGCGTGGGTGGCGTGGCCACCTCATGGACTCCGCCCGCCTGCAACCAAGGTGGGGCCAGGCTCGGACTCCAGGATACATGGACCAGCAGGAGGGCGTTCTTGTAGCCAGTGCCAGTCAAAGGACGGTTAAAACAGGCTGGAACGCCCCGCGAAACTCTTTACAAGTCAAGGCCGTGGCCCCGCCACTTTTTTGATCATGCTGCCGAGATGGGCGCCGCCGAAGATGTGCATATGGAAGTGGGGGACTTCCTGGTGGCCGTTTTCGCCGGTGTTGGCGATCAGCCGGTAGCCGTTCTCGGCGACGCCGAGTTGCCTCGCGACCTCGCCTACCGTGCAAAAAAAGCCTTCGATCTCGGCTGCCGACGCCTTGGCGGTGAAGTCGTCCATGGAGACGTAAGCGCCCTTCGGGATCACCAGTGCATGCACCGGGGCCATTGGGTTGATGTCGTGGAAGGCAAGTGCGTGATCGTTCTCGAGGATCTTGTTGCAGGGGAGCTCGCCGCGAAGGATCTTTGCGAACACGTTGCTGTCGTCATAGGCCATCGGTTGTCTCGCATGAACGTTGAGAATGGAGATCAGCTGCCGCTGTCTGGACAAAGCCTTCGGGCCTCGGCAGTGTCAAGGCGCGGCGTCGCTCGGAGGTATTGTGGCGGCCGTCAGTCCTGGAGGATGGATCTTGAAACTCGCCGTGGCGTTTCAGATGGACCCGATCGATGCCGTCGACATCGAAGCCGACAGCAGCTTCGCGCTCGCCCTCGAAGCGATGCAGCGCGGCCATAGCCTTTTCCACTATCTGCCGACGGCGCTTAGCTACGATCGCGGGCGGGTTCTTGCCAAGGCGAGACCGATGACCGTCCGTCGCGAGCATGGCAATCATGCTACGCTCGGTGCTGAGGAAGTCATCGATCTCACATTGATCGACGTCGTGCTGATGCGGCAGGACCCCCCATTCGACATGGGCTATATCGGCGCTACCCATCTCCTCGAACAGGTGCATCCGGCAACACTCGTCGTCAACGATCCCGTCTCCGTGCGCAATGCACCGGAAAAACTGTTCGTTACCCGGTTCCCGGATCTCATGCCGCCGACGCTGATCACCTACGACACGGAGCAGGTCAAGGCGTTCAGGCGGCAATACAAGGACATCATCGTCAAGCCACTTTATGGCAATGGTGGGGCCGGCGTGTTTCACGTCAAGCCCGACGATGACAATCTTACCAGCCTGCTCGAGCTGTTCGCGGATGCGCTCGACGAACCGCTGATGGTGCAACAATATCTGCCGGCGGTACGGGAGGGAGACAAGCGTATCATCCTGATCGACGGCGAACCCGCAGGTGCTCTGAACCGGGTGCCGGCCGAGGGGGAAGCACGTGCCAATCTCCATGTCGGCGGCCGCGCTGAACGCTCGACGCTGACGGCGCGCGAGCAGGAGATTTGTGAGGCGATCGGTCCGGTGCTGAAGGAGCAGGGCCTGATCTTCGTCGGCATCGACGTCATCGGCGACTGGCTGACCGAGATCAACGTCACCTCGCCGACCGGCCTTCAGGAAATCGGCCGCTTCGATGAGGTTTCGCTCGAGGCCAGGATCTGGGACGCGATCGAAAGGCGGCGAGCGCCGCTGGCTTGACTTATCGGTGACCGCCAGTGGATCGATCCAAACAGGCCGATCAGGTCTTTTGGGAAAATTGATGCAAAACCAATAGCCTAATGCGCCCTCAAATGAATGATTTGAATGTGTCGGTGCACTACGAAGTTCAGTACGTGACCAGACGATGATCGGTCACATTGTCCGACAGCAAAAGGCCGCTTTCGCGGCCTTTTTATAAATCTTCGGTGCTGAGAAGCGCGCCGGTGGGTCAAGCTGCGGCGGCGAGCACCTTTTGCAGCTTCTCGGTCGCCATTT
Source organism: Geminicoccaceae bacterium (assembly GCA_051010395.1). Taxonomy (GTDB): domain Bacteria; phylum Pseudomonadota; class Alphaproteobacteria; order Geminicoccales; family Geminicoccaceae; genus JANQPX01. Next base: position 13,177 of record JBPCVQ010000036.1, read on the forward strand.
CCTCATCGATACGTTCGATTGCGGCGACCTCACGGGCCAAGCGTTCCAGCGCTGCGCGGTACATCTGGCGCTCACTGTAGCTCTGCTCGGCATCTTCGCCTTTATGCAGCTCGCGCACCACCTCGGCGATCGACACGGGATCACCGGAATTGATTTTGGCTTCATATTCCTGGGCACGGCGGCTCCACATCACCGTACGCTTCGGGCGCGGGCGCGCCTTCAGCGCGTTCATCGCCGTCTGGATCTTGTCCTTGCTGGACAGTTTGCGCATGCCTGACTTCGGCGCCTTGCCGACCGGGACGCGCAGGATCAGCCGATCCTGTTCGAACGACACCACATACATTTCGAGCATATCACCGGCGATTTCCTGCTTTTCGATCGCCTTGATCTGCCCAACACCATGCGACGGATAGACTACATAATCCTCCGCGGCAAAGGCCATGTCTTTACTCATACAGATTGACTCCTACCTTCCTAACCCGACGCGAGCTAAGGTTGGCTGAGCACCACGATGCCTGAGCTCGCCCCTGGGACCGGAAGCCGCGTTTCGCTGCGCTGGACGCTTCCGCATGATTGCCAGAAA
>JBPCVQ010000037.1:0-15897 GCA_051010395.1 Geminicoccaceae bacterium
CCTCGAAGGTAAGCGCCTCGGCATCGAGTATGAAGCCACCGGCCTCACTGCTGCACGCGGCAAGCAAGTTGATGCCGCCCTCGGCGATTTTGCCGCGGCTGTCGATGCCTCGGACCTGGTATCAGGCCTTCGTCTGGTGAAGTCGGAGGCCGAGCTTGCCTATGTCCGGCGCGCTGCCGAACTCGGCGATGATTCCTTGAATGCGGCAATCGAGGCAACAAGCGCCGGAGCCGATGAGGGCGACATTCTGGCGGCAATGCAGGGTGCCGTCTTCAAAGGCGGCGGCGATTATCCCGGCAACCCCTTCATCATCGGGTCCGGGCCGGACGCGTTGCTTTGCCGTTATAAATCCGGACGGCGGAAGCTCGACGCCCGCGACCAGCTCACGCTGGAATTCGCCGGCGTCTATCGTCAATATCACGCCTGCCTGATGCGCACCTTCGTGATTGGCGAGCCGTCTGCCCGTGAGCGAAAGATGTTCGAAGCGGCGGAGGCGGCGCTCCTTGCTTGCGAGGACAAGTTGCGTCCGGGCACGACCATGGGGGAAGTGTTCGACACCCACGCCGAGGTCATGGACGCCCACGACATGCAGCCGCACCGCCTGAACGCCTGTGGCTATTCGCTCGGCACGGTCTACGCACCCTGCTGGATGGACTACCCGATGTTCTACACCGGCAATCCCGTGGTCATCGAGCCGGGCATGGTGTTCTTTCTGCATATGATCCTGATGGACAGCGAGGCAGACCAGGCGATGACGCTCGGACGCACGTCCATCATAGGCAACCAAGGGGCGGAAGTGCTCTCCAAGGCCCCGCTCGACCTGGTCGTGAGGTAAAGGCGTTCCATGCCGCATCTTGCTTTCTTTTTGATGGTGCTGTTGCTGGGCATGCTGGCGACGTGCTTTTTTTGACGGCAGAACGGTCAATCGCAGCGAGGAGGCCCGGTGGCTGACGACAAGATGAGCGTATCGGTCTGGCGGGGCGACCGCGACGGCGGCGCGTTTTCAATCTTCGAGGTGCCGCGTCAGGCGAGCCAGACCGTGCTGGATGTCGTCGTCTGGATTCAGCAGAACGCCGACCCAACGCTTGCTTATCGCTATGCCTGCCGGGTCGGCATGTGCGGGTCTTGCGCGATGACAGTGAACGGCCGGCCGCGCTGGACTTGCCGCACCCATGTTCAAGTCGTCGGCGACGACAGGCTGGAGATAGCCCCTCTGCGCAATCTGCCGGTGATCCGTGACCTCGCCGTCGACATGACGCCATTCTTCGAGAAGTGGCAGGCGGCCGAGGGTGCCTTCGCGCCGACGAAGACACGGGACGAGCCCGTCGAACCAGTCCAGCCTGCGAGCGCTGCTCGCCGCGCTGCGGCCGCCGGGATCGAGTGCATCAATTGTGCGGTTTGCTATGCCGCCTGCGACGTGGTTGCCGGCAACCCTGACTACCTAGGTCCTGCCGCGCTGAACCGTGCCTGGACACTCATGAATGATGTCCGCGATGGCGGCCACGCCGCCCGGCTTGCAGCGGTTACTGAGGACGGAGGTTGTCAGAGCTGCCATGCGCAGCAGGGCTGCACCGCACATTGCCCGAATGAGCTGAACCCGACCGCCTCGATCGCCGGGCTGAAGCGCGCGGCCGTCCGGTCCAAGCTCGGCTTTGGAGGCTAGCTTTGGAATTCCGTCTCTATCTGCTGCAGCGTCTCTCCGCCCTGATCATGGCCCCGCTGGTCATCGGGCATCTCGCCGTCATGATCTATGCGGTGCAGGGCGGGCTCTCAGCGGCGGAAATTCTCAGCAGGACACAAGGCAGCCTCTTCTGGGGCGCGTTCTATGGCCTCTTTGTGCTCGCGGTCGCCGTTCATGCCGCCATCGGAGTAAGGACGATAGCGAACGAGTGGTTAAGGTTGGAGGGCGCGGCCCTCCACGCGGTGACTTGGCTGGTGTTTGTTGGGCTGCTTGCGCTTGGAGGGCGGGCGGTCTTTGCGGTGGTGGCGTCGTGAAGGGGCACCGAAACGAAGTGCTTTGGTATGCGTTTATCGTGCATCGGATTTCCGGCCTCGCGCTCGCCTTGTTCCTCCCCGTCCACTTCTACGTCCTGGCCCTGACCCTCAAGGATAAAGCAACCCTGGACGAGCTGCTCAGTTGGACCCAAAGTCCAGCGATCAAACTCGCCGAGTTTGGCCTTGTCTTTCTTCTCGCTGTTCACTTGTTCGGCGGCCTTCGCCTGTTGGCGCTTGAATTCCTGCCCTGGTCCGACAACCAAAAAACCTACGCCGCCGCTGCTGCCGCACTGGCCCTCTTGGTATCCGGCACATTCTTGCTGAGGGCGATCTGATGGCGTTGGATCGTCACGATACCGACATTCTGATCATCGGCTCCGGCGGCGCGGGGTTGTTTGCTGCGCTGCATGCGATGCAGACGGCGCCTGACCTCAAGGTCACGATCGCGGTCAAGGGGCTGCTTGGCAAATGCGGCTGCACGCGCATGGTGCAGGGCGGTTACAATGTGGCGCTCGGGCCAGGCGATACGGTCGAGCGGCATTTCATGGATACGATCGAAGGCGGCAAATGGCTGCCTAATCAGGAAATCGCCTGGCGGCTTTGCGAGACCGCGGTCACGCGCGTGCAGGAACTGGAGAACGAAGTCGGCTGCTTCTTCGATCGGAACCCGGATGGGTCCTTGCATCACAAGGCCTTCGCCGGCCAGACTGCGGATCGCACCGTCCATAAGGGCGATCTCACCGGCATCGAGATCATCAGCCGGCTGATGGAGCAGGTCCTGGCGCGGCCAGTTCGTCGACTTGAAGAGCATCGGGCTGTGGGGCTGATTCCAGCGAAGGGTGGCGAGGGGCTGGCAGGCGTCCTCTTCATCGACATACGCACCGGACGCTTCCGCTTCGTTCGCGCTAAAGCCGTACTCCTAGCCACGGGTGGTGGCCCGACGATGTATCGCTACCACACGCCATCCGGCGACAAGTCGATGGACGGGCTGGCGATGGCGCTCAGGGCGGGATTGCCGCTCCGTGACATGGAGATGGTGCAGTTCCACCCCACCGGGCTGCTCGGCGGTGAGGGAACGCGCATGACCGGGACGGTCCTGGAGGAGGGGCTTCGTGGTGCGGGTGGCCATCTGCTCGATGGCGAGAAGCGGCGCTTCATGACCGACTACGACCCGAAGGGCGAGCGGGCAACCCGGGATATCGTCAGCCGCGCGATCTATGACGAGATGCGAGGCGGTCGAACGACGCCGAATGGCGGTGTCTATATCTCCATGTCCCACTTGGGGCCTTCGCTGGTCGCCGAAAAATTCAAGGGCATGGTGAAGCGCTGTGCCGATTGCGGGTTCGATCTTGCCGGTGGTCTGGTCGAGGTGGTGCCGACGGCGCATTATTTCATGGGCGGCGTGGTGGTTGATGCGGACACCCGCACCGAAATGCCCGGCCTTTACGTCGCCGGGGAGGATGCCGGTGGCGCCCACGGCGCCAATCGCCTCGGCGGCAATGGCGTCGCCAACTCCACCGTCTTCGGCGGCATAGCCGGCTCCATAATGGGCGCGGACGCGCGCGGCGTTGACTCGTTTCGAGATCCGGACGAGGCGATTTTGCGAGATGAGATCGATCGCGCTTGCCTGCCGTTTTCGAAGAAGGCGGCTCCTGTGCATCCATTGCGCAATCGGCTGATGGATGTGATGTGGAACGACATCGGCGTCATTCGGGACGCTGAAGGTATCGAGCGGGGGCTTGAGCAGGTCGGCGAGATCAGGGATGAGCTTCTAACGTTTGGTGTCGCGGACGCCCGCGCCTTTAATCTCACCTGGCACGACTGGCTGAACCTGCAGAGCCTGATCGAGGTCTCCGACGTCATCGGACGAGCGGCGCTCATGCGGGAAAATTCACGCGGCGCACACTACCGGGAAGATTTTCCCGAGGTCGGCGACCTCGACGGCTCGACTTTTACGGTGGCACGGCGACAAGGTGACGAGGTCAAGGTCGAACAGGAAGCTGTCGCGTTCAGCCACGTGCGGCCGGGCGAGACACTGCTATGTGACGGGGAGGCTCGCAGCCTCCTTGGGGAGGCGGCGGAATGATTCCGATCGGGGTGATCGAGGAGACCGCGCTCGGTCTCATGGCGAAGGCGGCGATCGAGATACCGGAGGATTATCTCGATGGGCTGAAGGCCGCGGCGGCGGTGGAGGATGGGGAACTGTCCTCCTTCGTGCTGCAGGCGATGCTGGAGAATTATGAAGCCGCAAGGGAGGATCGGCGCGCCATGTGCGGCGATACCGGTTGCCCCCGTTGGTATGTCAAAATGGGCAACGAAGCGCGCATAGAAGGCGGTCCAATTGCATTGGAGGCCGCACTTAGAAGGGCGACGGCGCGGGCGACCAACGGCGTCCCGTTGAGACCCAACAGGGTCCATCCGCTTTGGCGGACGGATCATGACAATAATGTCGGGATTGCAGCCCCCGAGATCGAGTATGGGTTTGAGCCGGGTGGCGAGTGGATCGATCTGATCACGGTGCATAAGGGCGGGCTGTTCGGGACCGATTACCGGATGCTGTTTCCGTCCGACGGCCTGCAAGGGATCAAACGGTTTTACCTCGACAGCCTGGTGGCGTTCGGCAAGCGCGGGCTCGCCTGTCAGCCGGCGATCATCGGCATCGGGCTCGGCGGCTCGAAGGATGCCTGCATGGTGCTTGGCAAGCGTGCCGCCTGCCTGCGCACGGTCGGCAACCGGAACCCGGACAAGAAGATTGCGGCGCTTGAGGAAGAGTTCAAGGAACTCGGTAACTCGATCGGCATGGGGGCGATGGGATTTGTCGGCAAATCGATGGTGATCGACTGCCATATCGAGGTCGGCTATTGTCACACTGGCGGGATGCAGATGAGCGTGCATGCGTTCTGCCTGTCCTCGCGCCGCGCCGTCGCCCGCGTCTACGCCGATGGCCGCATCGAACACCGCACGGACCCGGATTGGTTCACGGACTATCAGCGCAGGGAGACAGTCGAATGGTCGTCCGAGGCGGACAGCCTGCACGAATACGCCTGAGCACATCTCCGGTGCCGGCGGCACTCGCTGAACTTAAGATCGGTGATGTCGTCTACCTGGACGGCGTGGTCTACACCGCGCGCGAAGGCGTCTACCAAAAGGTCGTCGACGACGGAGCCAGTCTCCCGTCCGGGCTGGTCGACCTCTCGGCCGCGAATTTTCATTGTTCGCCGGCGGCGGTGCAGCATGAGGATGGGTCATTCGAGATGGGGGCGGTGACGGCGACGGCGTCGTTTCGCTTTTCCAAGTGGATCGGGCCTTGGTTCGAGGCGTCTGGATGCAAGCTGATCATCGGCAAGGGTGGGATGAGCGTCGATGACTACAAGAAACACTTCGTGCCGAATGGGGCAGTCTACCTAACGACGGTGGGCTACGGCACCGGTGCCCTGCTCGGCCGCGGCGTCAAGCGTGTGCAGGCGCTGCACTGGCGCGAACAACTCGGCCTCGCTCAGGCCATCTGGGTGATCGAGGTGGAAAATTTCGGGCCGTTCATCGTCGAGAGCGATCTCGACGGCAACAGCCTGTTCGAGCGCGAAAACGCCAAGATCGCGGCGAACCTCGCCAAGGTTTACGAGGGAACAAGGCCTGCGGTGCTCAAGCGGTTCGGCGAGACGGATGACCGGGAAGACGAGTTGATTTGAGAACGCGGCGGCGGTGAGATTCAAGGGATTTCCAGCTGTTCTCGTACGGGACAACTGCCGTTGGGACACCGGAGGATGCCCTCTTCGAGCTTGACCGTCGCCTGGCGATAGTGGTTCAGATCCTGGCCGATACGCTCGGCTTCCTCCTGCAGATGCTGCAATTGCTGCAGCAGCTCTTCGCGGATTTTCTCCTCGGCTTCATGCAGGGTCGAGTAGGCGTCCGCGAGCGAAGGAACCTGCATGGGTGCTGAAGCCGCCTGCTCCATCGATCGCCGATAGCGTGAACGCCAAAAAGCCGCCGCGGCAGTCAGCAGGCTGGCGATCGCTGTCATCACGGCCGGATCGCTGGCCCAGGCCGTAAGGGCAATCACGACGGAGCCGATCACCGTGGGATCGCTCAGGGCTTCAGTACCGTTCACGACGGTCATGCCATTCTCGGCTCAAGAGGACGCATGCCCAGGATCCCAGGACCGCATGGACGAAGTAGATCGCCGGCGCCGTGCTGTTGGGAAAGTCGCTCGTAAAGACCGCAAAGACGGACCACCAGAATGGCATGGAGATCCAGCAGGCAAGTAGCCTGACGCGACGATGCCGGGTCATCAGCCCGACGAGGTGGACGGAGCCGCTGGTTCCGGCGGCGAGTGCCCAGAACCAAAGCGGTGCAATAGCGGCGTGGGCACGCAGATCGAAGCGCAGAAAGCTTTCCATGGGCATCGCGAGCGTCAGCGCCCAGGCAAGGCCTGACATGGCCATCAAGCATTCGTAACCTTCGCTTCGCGCGCCGAACAGCCGGTAGATCGGCTCGTTCATGGCGACGGTTGCTCCAGAGAGAGGGCAGGGAGGCAGCTGGCAGGGTTTGAGGAGGGGCAAACGTAATTAGAGAATAAATACCTATTTATAGTTATTGTCAAGGTATATATGCTGGAAAATACGAAGGCGCCTCAGAAACTCTTGGGACGCTCGATAAAGGTGAGGTCAGTGATGACGGCTTGGACCTTGCTCAAGGTATCGTCGCTGTCCGCACCGATGGCGATCGAGATGGGGTTGGATGGCTCGCTCCTGAACCTGTTCCGATAATCCTCGGCAATGTCGATGCTTTCATCCTGCCAGACACCGGTTTTGCTGCCCGCTGGCCGGAGGATGGTTGTCATGCCGGCCTCGCCGAGATAGGGGTTCGGAAGGTGATCGCCGCGCACGCCCTCGCCACCCCAGACATAGACCAGGACGCGGCCGGGTGCTTTCGTGCCCACCGTGCTTTCGACGAGCGCGCGCTTCATGCGCTCCATGAGGCTGGCTTCCTCCGGCCGATAGGGAAAGGCGACGTAAACCGCAATCGAGCGGTCATCCCCACCTTTGATACTAAGGTCGGTCGGCGGTGCTTCCCGATCGACCCGCCAGCGCCAAGTGAGCACGGGGTTTTTCTGCAGGTCGACCGACAGCGGCCGCTGCAGCAAGGAGACCGTCCCATCGCTGATGACCGCAACGCCGCCCGAACCGTCGGGCGTAAAACGGTTGGGCGTCTTGCCGTCGAAGATGACCTCACTCCAGCCCTCGGCCAGCAACGCCTCATCGACCCCGGCCAGCGCCGGGAGGCCAATCAGGAGCGCAAGACCGACAAGCCAGGCTCGACCCAAGTTACGAAAGGCCATGCTATGGCCTACATGACGGCGCCGATTTGCCAGGGGGTGAATTCGTGGTTGCCGAAGCCGAGGGCCTCGCTCTTGGTCTTTTCGCCGGACGCTACCCGCAGGAACAGCTCGAACATCTTTTGTCCCATCTCCTCGACGCTCACACCCTGATCCAGAATGATGCCGGTATTGACGTCCATGTCCTCTTCCATGCGGCGATACATTTCGGTGTTGGTGGCGACTTTGATCGAGGGAGCCGGCTTGAAGCCGAAGCAGGAACCGCGCCCCGTGGTGAAGCAGACAAGGTTGGCCCCACCTGCGACCTGCCCGGTAACCGAGGCCGGATCGTATCCGGGGCTGTCCATGAAGGCGAAGCCGGGCTCGGTGACCTGCTCGGCATAGCGATAGACGCCGGTAAGGTTGGTGGTGCCGCCCTTGGCGGTCGCTCCCAGCGACTTTTCGAGGATGGTGGTCAGCCCGCCCGCTTTGTTGCCGGGGGACGGGTTGTTGTTCATCTCGCCGCCGTTCCGCTCGCAATACGCCTCCCACCAGCGGATGCGCTCGACCAGTTTTTCGCCGATCTCCTTGGAGACGGCGCGCCGGGTGAGGAGATGCTCGGCGCCGTAGATCTCCGGTGTCTCCGCCAAAATCCCGGTGCCGCCCTGGCGAACCAGGATATCGCAGGCAGCCCCTAATGCCGGATTGGCGGTGATGCCGGAATAGGCGTCCGAGCCACCACATTGCAGCGCGACAGCCAGCTGGGAGGCAGGGATGGGTTGGCGCGTCGCCGCGTTCGCATCCTTCAGCATGTCTCGGATGATGTCCTGCGCCGCCAAGACAGTTTTCCGGGTGCCGCCGGTACCCTGCATGGTCATGGTCTGGAAGTGAGGGCCGCGCTTGATCTGGTAAGCGTCCAGCAGAAAATCGATCTGATTGACCTCGCAGCCTAGCCCGACCATCAGGATGCCGGCGAAATTGGGATGGCGGGCATAGCCCCAAAGGGTGCGCTGCAGCGCATCGAAGCCGTCACCACGATCGGCCATGCCGCAGCCAGTGCCGTGGGTGAGCGCCACGATCCCATCGACGTTTTTGTAACTTGCCAGTTCGTCCGCCGGGAACGTGTCCGCGATGAAATGGGCGACGGTGGCTGAACAGTTCACCGTCGAGATCACGCCGATGAAGTTTCTCGTACCAGCTCTGCCATTTTCTCTGAGGAAACCGTCAAAGGTGGCACGCTCCGTTTCCGGGACATAGACAGTCGGCTTCACGTCGGCGCTAAATGCATAGTCGCGGGAAAAATCCTGCATCTCGACATTCTGCACATGCACATGATCACCAGCCGCGATGTCCTCCTTGGCGAACCCGATGACCTGATCATACTTCCTCACCCGGTCGCCGGCGGCGACGGGCTGGACTGCGAGTTTATGGCCAGCGGGTATGCGCCGGCTACTGATGACATTCTCGCCTGGGATGGGGGTTTCGGGAAGAATGTCGACGCGCGCGGTGACGACGTTGTCGTTCTCGTGCAGGCGCACGGTGAGCTGCTGCTCGGTCATATCGTTCGATCCCCCCGAATTGGCCAGGATATGATGATAGGTGTGGGGAAAGAGAGCGTCAAAGGTGGGACCTTAGCTGAGTAAATCACGATTTGGCTTACAGGCTTTAGCCACCCCCCCTACCGACGCAACATCCCAAAAGGCCCTGATGGAGACAATTCAGTTCGCAGCTTCATTGCCATCATATTCGGTAATTCCAATCAGTGCGGTCTGATCACAGTTCTGCACATTCACCCCGATCTTGCCCTCATATCCGCCAATATGCGTCCAGTGGGTCAGGACACCGCAATGATGGCAGCGATGGAACGCGATCATTCTGTCCCCCCAAACATAGGTATCCGTCATACCGGTTATCGAGAGGCTGGCCTGGTCAAAATAGGCCCAGAGTGCTCCATATCGTCTGCAGATCGAACAGCTGCAGCGGTTCAGTTTTTCGGGTTCAGCGGGGAGATCGATTTTTACATGATCGCAATGGCATTCCAGCCTCATTCATGGGCTCCATTCATCATCGCGCTGCTAACCTTTATGTCTGGAAGGCTATCAGCGTCGTCGACACCGCGCCTGAGCGGCCCATTCAATTTGAAGGGCCGACGGCAGCGTCATAGATGACCTTACCACGAAAACCCTCGGAGCAACTCCGGTCTATCCTCGCACCAAAGCCATCTCACTCCCCTCTCCAAATGTCGACGAGTTGAATGGCTTCGTTCAACAGGATGAAGTTGGCGGGCATGCCGGTGGCCAGCGAGCCAGCGAGGTGTGATTGCCGCACCACCTTAGCTGGGCTTGACGTCGCCATTCTCAACGCCTCATCGAAGGGCTGGCCGACATCCTGCACCAGAACCCTGACGGCGGTCGTCAGATCCAGGTCCGCACCCGCGAGTGTGCCGTCTTCCAGTGTAAGACGGCCGTAATTTCGCCGAATGGGCCTGCCATTCAGTACGAAATCGACGATGTCCGACCCTGCCGTCGCCATCGAGTCGCTGACCAGGAAAATCGCACCGGGACCGGCCTTGGCCCTGAGAGCGGTTGCCAGGTTTTGCGGATGGACATGGATGCCATCCGCGATCAGGCCCGCGGACAAGACGCCGAGCCCCAGCGCCGCCCCGACGACGCCCGGCTCGCGATTGCCGATCTGGCTCATAGCGTTGAACAGATGGGTGACGCAGCCTGCTCCGGCTTCGACCGCTCGAACGCAGGTGTCGAAATCGGCATTGGTATGGCCGAGCGAAACGGTGATGCCCGCCTCGTGAAGCGCACGGATCTGCTCCGGTGTGACCACCTCGGGGGCGATGGTGACCTTGAGGCATGGCAGATGCCGGGCCGCATCGATCAGCATCAGAAGATCCGAGGCTTCCATCGGCCTGATCAGGCCGGGATCATGGGCGCCCTTACGCGCAGTCGAGAGATGCGGCCCTTCCAGATGCAGACCCATGATGCCGGGGACGCCTTCGACGATCGCCTGCTGCACGGCATGAATGGCGGCGCGGGTCTGATCCGGCGTGTCGGTGATCAGCGTCGGCAGGATCGATGTGGTGCCGAGCCGGGCGTGGGCATCGGCCATCCGCCGCAATGTGGCGACTGACGGGTCATCATTGAACATGACGCCATCGCCGCCATTGACCTGAAGATCGACGTAGCCCGGTGCGAGCGTACCGCCGTCCAGATCGACCTTCCGCGCGGTGCTCGGCACCTCTCGATCGGGGATGATGCCTTGTATGCGGGCTCCGTCGACGATGAGAGCATGATCTTCAAAACGACATTCACCATCGAAGATGGAAGCCCCCCGATAGGCGATCAGCTCGGCGCTCATACCGTTTCCGTCACTTTTCTAAGGTGCCTCGGCGCATCCGGATCAATGCCCTTGTCCGCCGCAAGGCGCTCCACCATCGCATAGAATGAGGCGATTAGGGTGAGCGGATCGGTAAGAGGGTGCTTGGTTCTGATGCATTCGAGGGCGGTTGCAGCCATCGGCCGATCGGACGTTACAAATGCGCGAGCGCCCTTCGCTGCAATCCCGTCCACGACGTCCACCAGCGCCTTCTCAGCTTTATCGGATGCCGCGAAGCCAAGGACCGGAAATCCGCCATCGACGATGGAGACCGGCCCGTGAAGAACCTCGGCCGAGGAATAGCTCTCCGCATGGATCTGACACACTTCCTTGAACTTCAAGGCGGCTTCGTTGGCCATCGCCCAGGTCGGGCCCCGTCCCAGCGTGTACAGCGACGTCTCCTGTCCGATCGCCGCGCGAATCTCCGGCCAGTCGATCCTTGTCGCCTTGTCGAGGGCTGTCGGCAGATCATGGATCGCATCGATCAGATCCTGATCCGCCCGCCACTCGGCAAGGAGCAGCAGTCCTGCGATAGCCGAGGTGACGAAAGTCTTGGTTGCGGCGACGCTCCGCTCAACGCCAGCATGCAGGCTCAGCGTGTGCATCGAGCCCTTTGCCAGAGGCGAACTCGGATCGTTGGTGATCGCCAGGGTCAGGGCGCCGTCCCGCCCGGCAGAACCGGCCATATCGACGATGTCCGGGCTTTTGCCGGACTGCGAAATCGAGAGGCAGAGACTGTTCTTCAGGCGCAGCGGCGCTTGGTAAAGAGAAGCAACGGACGGCCCCACCGAGGCGAACGGTATGCCGAGCAGCAGCTCGGAGACATATTTCAGAAAAGTGCAGACATGATCCGATGAGCCCCTGGCGACGGTGATGGCGAAGGTCGGATCGAGGGCTCTGACCGCAGATGACGCCTCCTGAATGCTATCGCCGCCTTGGGCCAGCAGGCGCTCGACCGCCATCGGAATCTCATCGATCTCGAGGCGCATTTGGCTTTTTTGCGTTGTCATCCGATTCCTAGCGGTTTGGCCGAAACGAAAGATCGCTTCTGAATTCTCAGAAAATGGCTGCATACCGTCGATCTTGGCGGTGGCAGAGGGAACCAAATGAAGTGGCCACGCCACTACGGACTGGTCAGGCGCAGCTCCGCCACGAAATCATAGGCATCGCCCCGATAAACGGACCGGACGAGCTCGACGACCCGGCCCTCCTGCAGAAAAGAGATACGCTCGATTCGCAAACCGGCAGCACCCGGAACGACGCCCAGGAGACCGGCATCATCGTCATTGAGATTGATCGCCGAGATTTTCTGCTGGGCGCGCACCGGCCGTTTCCCGGCCTGCTCGAGCACCGCGTAGAGCGAGGTCGTCACATCAAGCGGATTGGGCAGGATATCCAGGGGGAGCGAAGCGCGTTCCAAGGCCATGGGCCGATCGTCCGCCAGCCTCAGCCGCGCAATCCGAGCCACCTCATCCCCCGATGACAAGCCCAAGACCGTCACCTCCTCAGGCGAGGGCATGAAGACGCCGCGTTCCAGCCAGGACGAGGTCGAGGACATGCCTCGCCTTGCCATGTCCTCGGTAAAGGAGGTGAGAAGCGAGAGCGACTGCTCGACCCGCGGGACTTCGTCCGAGACGAAGGAGCCGGAACCCTGCTTTTGAACGACCTTGCCCTGATCCACGAGTTCCTGAATGGCCTTGCGCACGGTCACCCGGGAGAGCTCGGTCAGGTTCGCGATCTCGCGTTCGGGCGGCAAGGGCGTATTCGGCCCGAGCAGGCCGGTTTCTATGCCTTCCTCGATCCGCTTTCGGAGCTGAACGTAGCGTGGCCCCGATGCCTCCCCCATCCAATGCTCGGCACGCAGGAAATCCGTGACTTTCATGGTGCCCGCTGCCTCTTCCCACGCGAAGCCAGGTCACCGGCCAGCCGCAGGGCGCCATCCAGCGCCGTCCCCTCGGCCGTGACGACGGACCGGGCGAAGCGTTCCGGAAGATACGCCTGATAATGAGGGGCAACACCGCCAACCAGGCATATCCGTTCCCGCTCCTGCCATCCCAGCTTGACCATTGTTGCCGTCAAGTAGCCGGAACCTTCATTCATCAAGAGGATGCCGACGGGGTCATTTGCCTTGGCCGCGTCGACAATCTTGGGAGCTAAGGCCGCGATATCGGCGGGCGCTGCATCGAGGCTGAATTTGACGATCTCGCCAGGCGATCGCCGGAAGGCTTCGAACGTTTCTTCGGTCAAGGATGTTGGTTCCCGAAGCCCGTCAACAACCTCCAGAACCGAAGCCAGAAGACGCCGCCCGAGCCAGGCGCCGGAGGCTTCATCGCCAAGCCGAAGCCCCCATCCGCCGACCAGCTGCATGTCCATCCCCGATCGCCGGGCAAGGAAGCTGCCGGTGCCGACCCCGGCGACGGTGCCATCGGCATCGCCGAGTGCGCCGACCAGGGTTGCACGACGATCATCCCCGACCTCGGCGAATTTTAGCGGCAGCGCCTCCACGACCGCTGCCGCGTCGGTCTCATCGACGACGCCTGCGAGGCCGAGATGAGCGGGGCAGGTCCAGAGCTGGTCTTTGGGCAATCCAGCTTTTACTGCAACAGCCTCTAGACCTTCCCCGATCAGCCCGACGGCCCCCGAAAAATCGGAAGCGACATTGGCGCGCCCAAGCACCAGCTCGGTTCGCTGACCGTGCCAAAGCAGAGCGATCCGACAGGATGTTCCGCCAGCATCGACACCAATCAGGCCCATGTCGTTCGATTCCACCATGAGATACCTTTATAATACCTTTCCTGTAATGAAAAGGCCAATTACCAACCAACCTTCTCATTTTTCAGCAAAACTAGCGCCAAACCGATAGGTTTGCAAAAAATGATAGACAAAAGGTATTATAAAGGTATTATTTTAGAAAATCCTTGGGGAGCCCACCAGATCATGCGGACGACCGAGAATTTGCATGAAGCCGCGCCGGGCCTCGACACGTTGCCGGCCCATGAGATCGCGACCCATCTCCATGTCGCTCAGCAGGCCGCCATCTCCGCCGTTTCCAGCGTCATTCCTGACTTGACGCGGTCGGCCGAACTCATGGCGGAAACCATCCGTGGCGGCGGCAGGCTGGTCTATGCCGCAGCGGGGTCTTCAGGTCTGATGGCCATGGCCGATGCTTTGGAACTGCCGGGCACCTTCGGTTTGCCACCCTCAAAGATAGGCATTCTCATGCCGGGGGGGATGCCCTCTACATCCGGTATGCCCGGTCATGTCGAGGATGATGTCACCGGGGCCGCCTCTGATATGAGGACCATCGAGGCCGGAGACACCGTCATCATCTTGAGCGCCAGCGGCTCGACTCCCTATGCCGTCGAAATCGCGCGTCTGGCGTGTGCGAAGCGTGCTCACATCATTGCTATCGCCAATAATGCGGAAGCGCCGTTGTTCGACCATGCGGACAGGGCGATCTGCCTTGCCACGCCGCCGGAACTGGTGGCGGGCTCGACACGCATGGGAGCGGCAACCGCTCAGAAGACAGCTCTCAACATCATGTCGACCCTGATGGGCGTCCTCCTGGGCCATGTGCATGACGGCATGATGGTCAATCTGGTCGCTGACAACGAGAAGCTCAGGAAACGTGCGGCGTGCATCGTATCCAGCATCGCGCATGTGCCGGAAAGCACCGCCCGCGAACATCTGAAATCTGCGGGTGGTGCCGTCAAACCTGCTGTTCTGCTGGCTGCCGGGGCGGCATCCATGGCCCAGGCGGATCAGCTCCTCGCCAGCGCAAGCGGTCATCTGCGCCCCGCATTGGCGGCACTTGAAGCGTCATCATCAGAAACAAAAGCGAACCAAACCTGAGGAGTAGACAATGTCTGGAACGAAAATCAGCGCCACGCTGCTGGCGACCACCTTCCTCGCGACCTCGGCGCTTGCCGAGGATACGACGCTGACCATCGAAAGCTGGCGGAATGACGACCTGAAGCTTTGGCAGGAGAAAATCATTCCAGCCTTCGAAGCGGCCAATCCCGGCATCAAGGTCAATTTCACGCCTTCCGCCCCGGCCGAATATAATGCCGTTCTGAATTCCAAGCTCGAAGCTGGCTCGGCGGGCGATTTGATCACATGCCGTCCCTTCGATGCCTCGCTCGCCATCTATGATGACGGTCATCTCGCCGATCTCTCGGATCTGGACGCCATGGCCAGCTTTTCCGACGTCGCCAAGTCCGCTTGGCAGACCGATGATGGTTCGGCGACCTTCTGTGTTCCGATGGCCTCCGTGATCCACGGCTTCATCTACAACAAGGAAGCGTTCGCCGAACTCGGCATCGAGGAACCGGCCACCGAGGCCGAGTTCTTCGCAGCCCTCGACAAGATCAACGAGGACGGCGCCTACATTCCCATGGCCATGGGCACCAACGACCAGTGGGAAGCCGCAACCATGGGCTACAACAATATCGGTCCGAACTATTGGAAGGGCGAAGAAGGCCGTCTGGCCCTGATCGCCGGCGAGCAGAGCCTCACCGACGAGCCCTGGGTCGCTCCTTTCCGCCAGCTCGCCAAGTGGAGCGACTATCTGGGCAGTGGCTACGAGGCGCAGACCTATCCCGATAGCCAGAACATTTTCACCCTCGGCCGTGCCGCAATCTATCCGGCCGGCAGTTGGGAGATCTCCGGCTTCAACGAGCAGGCCGACTTCGAGATGGGCGCCTTCAAGCCGCCGGTCCAGAACGCCGGTGACGAGTGCTACATCTCGGATCATACCGACATCGCGATCGGTCTGAATGCCGCCTCCCCCAATGCGGATGCCGCCAAGACCTTCTTGAACTGGGTCGGCTCCGAGGAATTCGCCTCACTCTACGCCAACGCGCTGCCGGGCTTCTTCTCCCTGTCGAACCACGAGGTGGCGATGGAGGACCCGCTCGCCCAGGAGTTCGTCTCCTGGCGGGGCGAGTGTCACTCTTCGATCCGGTCCACCTACCAGATCCTCTCCCGCGGCACGCCCAACCTCGAAAACGAAACCTGGAATGCGTCGGTGAACGTGATCAAGGGTGAGGAAAGCCCGGAGGACGCAGGCGCTCGCCTGCAGGACGGCCTGGCCAGCTGGTACGATCCACAAAAGTGAGTTGATGTAACAAGAGCCCCCTTCCGTGCATCGTCCCGGGTTACTCCCGCCCGGGACGATCACATCCAAGGACCCGTCATGGCCG
>JBPCVQ010000038.1:0-3577 GCA_051010395.1 Geminicoccaceae bacterium
CGAGAGAACAACGCTCATAAAGGCGAGAGTCGCACCGGCCCGCAATATAGCAGTCATATCCTTTTCGTCCTTTTCCTGACCTGGATGCTGGAAAGCGGAATTGCACAACGTGTACAGATGTCAACCCTGCGGGGATATGTCATCAAGAGACCATGCGCGTCCGGACGCAAGTTTGGATGGGAGCCATGATTCGCCGAGCCGCACAGCGAGTTTTGCATCGGTCGGTTGTCGCCAGTAGATCACTGAATTGAAGAGGAGAAATGATCGTCACGATCGCGAATTGCGCGCGGTTCGAACGGTGAATCATGAGGATAGAAGCTGGCGAGATTGCTTCTACATCATGTCTAGGCGCCTATCGTACATCCCGACGGACGAAGGTTGGTTCTACCTCGCCGCGGTCAAGGACCTGACCACGATGGAGATCGTCGGCTGGTCGATGTCCGAGCGCCTGAAGAGCACCCTATGCGAGGACGCGCTGAACATGGCGATCCGAAACCGGCGACCACCCAGGGGATTGATCCACCACTCCGATCGTGGCGTGCAATACGCCTGCGGCGACTATCGCAAACTCCTCAGGCTCCATGGCATCAGCGCCTCCATGAGCCGTAAGGGTAATTACCTTCACAACGCTCCCATGGAGAGCTTCTTCAGCTCGCTTAAAACCGAGCTCGTGCATCGAACCCGGTTCACCACGCGGCGAGAGGCCAGAGCCGCACTCTTCGAATACATCGAGATCTTCTACAATCATTCGTCACAATGCACATCTTTCTATGTTGTTGATGCGAAGAGATTTTCTTGCGCAAGACATCGTCCTGCCGGGCGTTTGGAGCTGCTGCGAGCTGGCAGGACAAGGCTTTGCGCGGCGTCTCCCTGGAGATCGGCACGGCGGAACAGCCAGGGGCCGTGCTCGAGAGGATGCATGGCGTCGATGTCACCGCGCTCTGCCGCCAGCCGCAGCGTTTTGGGCGAGACGCCGACAACCGATGCGGCGTTGGTTAGGTTGAGCCACGCTTCGACGCCGTCTTCGGCGGGGCGATAGACTGGGATGCGATAGTTCGACCGCATCGAGGTCACCCGTTCGCGGGTCCAGCGGTTGCCGTTGCCAGTCTTGAGCCCGTTGCGATTGAGGATGCCGGCGATGACGTCGTCCTTGGCAATCAGAGCCAGAGCGCGAACGGCTGCGACGATATCGGCAGGCGTGGCGTTGCGCTGACCACGTCGACGACCAGGTAACCGATGTTCGGTATGAGCGCCGCCGGCCCAGTGGATGACGATGACGATCTCGGAGGCGGCATCGTCGAGATCGGCAAGCACCTCTTGGATGACGGTGCGGACGATGCGCTTTTTGAGCCGTGCATCCGTCGTTGGCGCGGACCATACGGCCTGCAGGTCGCTGGCCAGATCAGCGAAGGAGACCGGTGCCAGGTCGGCGATCTGCGGTGCCGTGGCCTCGTGTCGGGCGATGCGTTGCTCAATCTCGGCGACGCGTATCAGCGCCCGGTTCCAGCGAGCCTCCAACTCGCCCGCCACGAAACGGTTCTCGGGATCGGCGCCATCATATTGCCTAAAGGCCCGGTCGGCGGCGTAGCGTGCCGCCTCGAGGTCGCGGGCTAGCGCTTCCCGGGCTTCGTCACGTCGCGATGAAGCTTGCGTCTCGGCCTCCTTTGCCGCCTGGATCGCAGCGGGCTGCACGACAGTGAGCAATGCCGTCTCCACGGCATCGTCGACACGCAGGCCACCAAAGGCAATGCAGGACGGTTCGCCATAGTCGAGCCGCCCGCGCATGCAGGCGTAGCGGGGGATCTGACCTTTGGTTCCGGTGTACTGGACGGTGAGCTTCCGGCCGCAGCGGCGACAGCGGAGCAACCCTGAGAGCAGCGCTGCTCCATGCTTTGGCGCGCCGCGGGTGCCGGCGGTCGGGACATTGTCGCTCACCATCTTCCTGATCGCCTCCGAGCGTTCCCAGTCGACGTAGCCTTCATGAGCACCGGGCCGCAAGACCAGCCATTCCGTTCGCGGCTTACGCCGCGCACGCGTCTTCGCTTCTGCCTCGTCATAGCATACCGACACCCCGGTCTTACCGTAGGCATAAGCCCCGCCATAGGCCGGATTGGCGATGAACTCGTAGATGGTTGAGTATCGCGGACGTCGCCAGATCACCGGGCCGCCGCTGATCCGACTGGGCAGGTCAAGCTTGTGCTCGAGAAACCAAAGCAGGGCCTGCCGCACACTCCCCAGTTCGGCGACCTTATCGATCGCGAGCCGTATCGCTGCCTGGACCCGACGGTCGGCATCCTTCTCGAGCCGGTCGCCAACCTTGATAAAGCCGACCGGCGCCGCCACGACGAGCTCGCCCCGGCGCGCCTTCTCGTAACGCGCCGACAGCGAACGCTGTCGCAGCAGATCAAGCTCATATTCGTTGAGGCTGCCCTTCAGGCCGAGCAGGAGCCGATCGTTGCTCTGCCGCGGCGCATAGACGGTATCCTGATCAATCAGCAACGTGTCGACGACCCGGCACATCTCGACCAGCTGTTGCCAGTCGCGATTGTTGCGGGCGAAGCGGGAGACCTCGCGTGCCGCCACCGCGCCGACCTTGCCGAGGCAGACCTCCGCCACCATGCGTTCGAAACCTGCACGCGCGGTCCCACCGGCAGCTGAGCAGCCGAGATCATCGTCGATGATCTCGATCTCCTGCCAGCCAAGCTGCGAAAGGCGGTCGCGCATCGCATATTGTAACAGCTGGCTCTCGCGGTTGTGCTGGACCTGATGCGCCGAAGACTGGCGGATGTAGAGCACCGCTTTGCGCGCCCGGTGCTGGGCGCCGATTTTGTCAATGCTCATCGCGGTCGCTCCGTGGCCTTGCCCCGGCATCGCGGGCGTGAGCGAGGAGCAGGCGGGTCATCATGCTGGCCAGCGTCCGCCGCACCTGATCCGGCAGAGTGCTCCACGCCGGTGTTGGTGGTGGGCCTCCTGCAAAGAGGTCGAGCTGTCGCTTCGGCACGCGGGGCAAAGACGGGTGGGGCTGCATGGCGATCTCCCTGATGGTGATCGCGAAACGTTACCCTGCCATCTCCCTGTAGGGCCGTCGCCTTGCTGTTCTTGCTCTCCGCAAGCAAGGCCGCCAGGTCCTTGAGGGCAGGCAGCGACACCACTGGTACCGCCATGGCCCGCATCGTACTGCAAACGGCCACATCGAGCATCCAGGCTGGGATCTCTTGGAGAGCGCCTGATGCGGCGCCATCCGGGCGGCATCGGGCGAAGATACCGCTGCTTCGAGCCTTCAGGTCATGAACGACGACCAACTGACCAGACCAAGGGTGCCAGGCATACGCAACCGTCGCCGCGTCGCCCCGAGCCAACTTCAACGAGGTATTGTGGGTCTTGTGGTGTAGAGTTGTACAATCGCCAAAGGCGTCACTCGAGCATCGGCTACCGAACGCCAGCGCAAGCAAGAATGGACATCACCGTGGCAAAGGCTGCATAGATCAACATCGCCCTGGTCCGGGTTCAGGGAGCAACGTCACGCTGGGTGCTGGCCAAACTCCGGAACCGTCGCTTCACCTCACTGGCCACGCTC
>JBPCVQ010000039.1:0-46765 GCA_051010395.1 Geminicoccaceae bacterium
GGAGCTGTTTCACGAGGTGTCCGTGCGCGTGCCGCTGATCATCTACGATCCGCGTAAGGAGGCCGACGCCACCCGCGGTACCGCCACCAACGCCTTCGTCGAGGCAATCGACCTCGTCCCGACTTTCCTCGGCGCTACGGGTGCACCGTCAGCCAATCACCGATTGGAAGGGCGTTCGCTGGAGCCGCTGCTGCATGGTCAAACCGTGGCCGACTGGCGTGACGCCGTCTTTTCGGAGATCGACTACGCCTTCTACGCCGCGCGCGAAACGCTCGGTGTCGGCGTATCCGACGCCCGCGGCTACATGCTGCGAACGGAGCGCTGGAAATATGTTCATTTCCGCCACTTCCCCCCACAGCTCTTCGACCTCGACAACGACCCCAACGAGTTCAACGACCTTGGCCGCGACCCCGATCACGAAGCCACCCGCCATTCCCTGCACGCCCGCCTGTTGGACCGCCTGACCGCACGCAAAAACCGCGTCACCATGACCGACGACACCGTCCACGCCATGCGTGGAGACGAGGACAGTGCTGGCATCATCATCGGAAAATGGAGCGCATAAGCGAAGATCGTGCGACCGCGCAACCTGCGTCAGACGGACAGGCTCTACCGTGTTCCGACCTGATCCATTGAGATCTTTCGATCGAACAGCTTTTCGGCATTCTCGTAGGCAATTTTCTCGGCCACACTTCGTGGCAGCTTGGAGAGCCAGCGGCGATTGACCGTCATGATGTCGGCATAGCGATCCCACTGGCCATTGACCCAGGTGTCGCTGCCGATCATCAGGCGGTCCTGGAAGTCCAGGATGATCCGTCGCCACTCTGGATCGATGTCATCGCCAACGCCGAGGATCTCGCGTTCGCGTAGCGACGTATCCGCGTGAAGGGACGGGAACTCGCTCATGAGCTCATAAACATGAGCAGCAGGTTCGCCCAGGCCCGCATGTGCCCAGATCATCTTCACGTCTGGGTCCAGGCCATAGAGCCAGCGTATCGGTTCGGCGCCGGAATGCACGTGCAGCAGGATATCGCGCTCCTTGGCCATGGCGATAATGCGCCTGAACAGCGGCTCGTCGCTTGTGTCCAGATTGTGGATGTGAAATTCGCCGATCCCTTCATGCGGATAGGTCTCCAGTCTATTGGCCAGGTAAGCTTCCATGGTTTCGGCCTTGGTCCAATTCGAGGACCCGACGTCATCGTGATAGGGGCGAAGCTCCGGCACGATGCGGTTGGGCGCATACTCCCAGAGCATGATGGTGCCTTCATCGGGCGTCGAAGAGACGAGCCCCATCGCCACACCGCTTTCATCCATGAGTTCGATTACGCTCTTCACCGGATAAGATGCCCAGGCAGGCTCCTTGTAGTGAAGATGAGCATCGAACAACGGCAGCTCGTCCACTTGATCGCCAATCGGCGCCTCGTCGCTCAGTACCACCTGCGGCAGCAGGAACACGGCGGCTCCAAGACTGAGCACAGTGTGCAGGCATCGGTGCATGAACGGTCGTTTCATCATCGATCATGTCTCCTCGCAGATAACCCCAACCAGAGCCGGTGGCATGCTCTCACCATAAGCCTTCCGCTCCAACACCCACAAACCTGGGCATACGTCAACCTCGGCAATGACGGCGGAAACCAAATGAGGTGGCCACGCCACCAGCCCGAGCGTTGGCCGTCAGTCCGTGGCGAAGCAGTAGAAGAGACCATCACCGCCGGTGCCGCGGAGATTCGCAAGGCTGCACCCCCTCGATCCATGGGCTGCACCCCAGGACGTGGGGGCGTCGCCGCCGCCGGTGCGATCGTGATGCCCGACCATCGCCGAACCGTCGGCGCTGGCGCTGGTCCAGTCCTCACAGGCGTCGCCTTCGAGCGTGCCGTCGGCAGCGGACCCGGTGAGAATGTCATGGCGATTGGGCTCGTCACCGCGGCCGTTGATCACTGAGCCTCCCCAACTGAACTGGTCCTCCGTTTCCTATACATAACGGTGAACCAGTTCAGTTGGGGAGGCTCACTCTGCGCCGAAAGCTCATCAAGACGATCCTCTAAACTCCAAAACCCCTGCTGCTTCGGCAAAAATCCCTCCCCGCAAAATCTTTGGCGACAGACCACCAAAACGTCCTCAACACGTCAGGTCTTCGGACGTGTTGAGCTGCGTAGAGTGAAAGAGATGAAATGCGGTGCTTGATCGCTTCAGGTCGTGATCTGGACTGGGGCAGGTTGTTGCATCGTCTGATGGAATGGCCTTTGGCGGGTGCCTTTAGGAGAAACGATCGGGCCGATAGGGAGCGAGGTCGACATTGAGGGGGCGGGAGGTCAGGAGGCTGGCGATGATCTCGCCGGTCATCGGCGCCATGCCGAGGCCGTAATGGCTGTGGCCAAAGGCGGCATGCAAGTTAGGATGGCTGGAAAGCGGGCCGACGCAGGGGAGGCTGTCGGGGAACGAGGGACGTGTGCCCATCCAGCTCGTGCTGTCGTCTGTGTTGAGCTCCGGCAGCATCGCGCGGGTCAGGGGTTTCAGCATCTCGGCGCGCCTCATGTCAGGCGGGGTGTCGAGGCTGGCGAACTCGGCGGTACCGGCGCTTCGAACGCATGATGACATGGCTGAGGTGACGAATTTTTTCTCCAGATCCATAACTGAATGCTTGAGTTCTACGCCTGGACTTCGGCACTCTAGGTGATAGCCACGCTCAAAAGCGAGCGGCAGGTCGATGCCGAGCGTCTCAAGGAGCTGCATTGACCAGGGGCCGGCAGCGATAAGCAGTTTTGGCGCATCAAGATTTTCTTCCGTCGTCTCGATGCGCCACCTTCCGCCCTCTCGCGGTCGAATACGTTTGACGTCTAGCCGCTTGAACTCGGCGCCCATGACCCGGGCTTTTTCGGCGAGCGCTTTGCCGAGATCGCCAGGGCTCAGCGCCCGTGCCTGATCCTTGATTACCAGGGCGGACTGGTAGTCTTCGGAAAGAGCGGGCTCGATCTCGCGCAGCTGCTTGCCATCGACGATTTCCATCGGGGCACCGCGTTCGGCACGCAAGCGAAGAGCGAGATCATGTGGGTCGATGGCAAGCGGCTTCCTGTGAATCTGCAGATAATAGCTGTCCTGCAGCAGGTGCTCTTTGCCTGTGCCGGCGAGGTGGCGGCGGTAGAGTTCGACATTGGGCCGGTTCAGAACGTCCATCGCACTGGCGATCTTCTCGACCTGGTCGGCTCGTCCGGCTTTCAGGAACCGCAAGGCCCAGGGGAGGAATGTCGGAAAATAACGCCAGTCGATCCGAAGCGGCCCCAACGGATCGAGCAGCGCCTTCGGCAACGTCCGCCATGTCCCTGGAAGGGACTGGGGGACGCAGGACCACGGTGAGATGACGCCGGCATTGCCGTAGCTGGTCGCTTCGGCGGGCTCCGCCCGATCGATGATCTGGACCGAAGCACCGCGTTCCAGAAGGGAGAGCGCCGAGCAGATTCCGACGATGCCGGCGCCGATGATGGTGACGTCGGCGTTTTCGTTCATGTGACGCTGCGTGCCGGCATCGCCCTGTTGGCGAGTACCAGCATGACCAGCAGCACCAGGCCAGCGATATCGCTTTCCAGGCTCGGTGCGACCAGGAGGATGCCCGCGGCTCCGAAGAACAGGCGGAGCAGCGCATTCAACGGTGCGAACAGGAAGCCGGTGATCGCCACCGCGATGCTGAAGACGCCAAGCGCACAGGTGATCGAGACCTCGAGGAACGAGGAGAGCGTGAAGTGTTCGGGCAGCATGATCAGCATGGTCGGCGCGTAGACGAACACCATGGGCACGACCAGCTTGCCGAGGCCGAGCGAGAAGGCAGAGAGGCCGGTGCGGAACGGATTGGCGCCGGCGATACCGGCCGCGGCATAGGCGGACGCGCAGACTGGTGGTGTGATCTCGGAGATGACGCCGTAATAAAGGACGAACATGTGGCTGGCGAGTGGTGGCACACCGAGTTGGGCGAGCGTCGGTTGGGCGACCGAGGCGAGCATGATGTAGAGCGCCGTCGTTGGCAGGCCGGCACCCATCAGGATGCAGGCGATCGCGATCAGAACGAGGGAGAGGAACAGCTGGATGGAGGGCACGGAGAGGGCTTCGCCCGGCACCCAGTAGACCAGGGCATGGAATGCCTCGGCCATCTGGGCGGCGCCGTTGGTGACCAGAAAACCCATGCGAAAGCCGATGCCGGTGGTGTTGATCACGCCGACCACGATACCGACCGCGGCGCCCGCGGCGCCGACTGCGAGCGCATATTGGACAGCAACATGCATGCTGTCGCCGAGGCTGACCAAGGACTGACGTGGGCGCGGGTTGAGCATGCCAACGATGATGCAGACGAGGAGGAGCGTGCACAGCTCTGGCGCGAAGGTGCCCTGCATCGTCTTCCAGATCGTGAACGCGGTCGCCGCGAGCGGTATGATAAGGGTCAACGGTCTTTTGAGCGTCGAATAGCCGACAATCAGGCAAAGGGTGATGCCCAAGAACGCCGCCATGTAGGGGGTGTAGCCTGAGAACAGGACGTAGATCAGAACGA
Source organism: Geminicoccaceae bacterium (assembly GCA_051010395.1). Lineage (GTDB taxonomy): Bacteria > Pseudomonadota > Alphaproteobacteria > Geminicoccales > Geminicoccaceae > JANQPX01. Next base: position 4,538 of record JBPCVQ010000039.1, read on the forward strand.
TCAGCGGGAGGATCGTCGGCCAGCCCTCTTTCCAGACGGCTGCAAGCTGCGGCAGCTGGTCCTTCGTGTAGCTCGGCAAGTCAAGGCGCCTCGCCTCGAGGTGGACGATGGAGAGGACGCCGACATAATGCATCAGGGCTGGGACGATCGCGGCGATCACGATGGTGGTGTAGGGCACCTCCAGAAATTCGGCCATGACGAAGGAGGCGGCGCCCATGATCGGCGGGGTGATCTGGCCGCCGGCGCTGGAGGCGGCCTCGACCCCGCCCGCGAAATGGCCAGGATAGCCCATGCGCTTCATGTTGGGGATGGTGAGCGAGCCGGTGGAGACGGTGTTGGCGATCGACGAGCCGGAGATGGTGCCGAAGAAGGCGGAGGAGACCACGCTGACCTTGGCCGGACCGCCGGTATAGCGCCCGGCGAGGATCATGGCGTTGTCGATGAAGAACTGGCCGAGGCCCATGCGCTGGGCCACCACGCCGAACAGCACGAAATGGAAGACGATGGTCGAGACGACCCAGAGGGTGACGCCGAAAATGCCTTCCTGCGGGAAGTACATGTTGTTGATGAACTGGCGCCAATCGACACCTGGGTGCTTCAGGATTTGCACCGGGATGAGGGGGCCGAGGAGCGCGTAGGCGACGAAGACGAGGATGATGCAGGGGAGGATCGGGCCGAGTGTGCGCCGTGCTATCTCCAGGACCAGGACGACGAGGATGGTGCCGAAGACGATGTCGGAGGTGACCGGAGCACCCTGACGAAGCGCCTGTTCGGGTATGGTATAGGCAAGTCCAAAAAAATCGATCTCGAGACCGAGCCAGGAGAATCCGAGATAGAGCGCTGCGAGGCAGCCGAGGATTGCTGCGATCCAGTCGTAGAGCGGGACATTGCCGGGTTTCAGCCAGCTCGGCCTGCCGAGGGACATGGCCGTTTCGGACTTGATCAGAGGGAAGCCTGTGAAAACCAGCAGGAACAGGCCGGTCAGATGAAGGCCCATATGCCAGTAGTCGACGGGTACGCCGAAGCCGGCGACGAAATAATGATAGAGCGCGAAGACGATCGCGACCAGATAGAAGCCGCGTTTGACCAGTGGTCCGATGGGGCGAAGACTGAGCGCCGAATCATAGCGGCGTTCGAGCGCATCGAGATTGTCCTGGTCTAGTTTTTCTGCGTTCGCCGTCATGATTTCCAGACCTGTCGTGGAGAGGGTGCCCGAGCGACGTCAGATCAATGTGGCTCGACCTGCATGTCTGGGCTTCTTTTGCGCTGATAACGACATCGAACTTAACGTTTTGATAATGCCGTCCTGCTAGGATGTTTCCTGGTTCATGCGATCCTGGGAGGCCGCCCGCCCGGAGAAAATATGCGAGTCGCCGACTCCCAGGATCGCATGGACCAGAAGGTCACTTTCGCCGAAGCGGGTGAACAAAGCGTTAAGGCGCTGGAAAGACTTGGGGCGGGCCGAGGTGGCTGGACACTGATTAATTGTTTGGGAATGCATCAAGTGAAAGCCTGCATCCCGAGTGATCGGCCACCTTTTTGCAAAAGCAGCCGATCAACCCGAGGATGCAATCCCTGATTGCCTAGAGTAGGCCGGCTTCCTTGTAGAAGCGCTCTGCGCCTGGGTGCAGCGGCACGTTCAGGCCTTCGATGCCGTCAAGCGCAGTGTCTGGTGTGATCACCTTGCCCTTGGCGTGGCCGTTATCTAGGAGCTTTCTTGCGGTGTCGCTCCAAAGCGCCTTGGTGACGCCGTAGATCAGCTCCTCGTCCTGCTGGGCCGACGTGACGAAGATGCCGCTCACAGCGACCGTGTTGACGTCATACTGCACACCCGGATAGACGCCGGCCGCGATGGTCGATGGGACGTAGTAGGGAACGACCTCGTTTGCCTTCGCTACCTCCTCGTCGCTAAATGAATAGAGTTCCATGCCCTTGGTGCTGTCCAGCTGGATCATGGCTGAGACCGGGGTGCCGGCAGCGTAGAAATAGGCGTCAAGCTGACCGTCGGCCAGGCGTTCGGCGCTCTGGCTGTTATTGAGTTCGGCTTCCTCGATATTGTCCCGGGTGATGCCATGGGCGCCGAGAATGAGCTCGACGGCGATCTGGGTGCCGGAGCCCGCCTGGGCGATACCGACGCGCTTGCCTTCAAGGTCCGCGAGACTGTCGAGCTTGCCGCCTTTGGGGAGCACCAGATGCAGGTCTTCCGGGAAGAGATTGGCAATGACCCGGAGGTCCTCTTTCTGCTGGCCTTCGAATTTTTCTTCACCGTGATAGGCGAAGTAGAGGGTGGCTGCCCCGGAGAGGCCAGCTTCCATCTGGCCTTCCTGGATTGCCGTGACGTTATGGGCGGAAGCGTTGGTGGACTGCGCGATGGCCACCAGGCCCTCGACGCCACAATTACCGCCTTCGTCGCAAGGCCTCGAGCCCGGTGGGTTGGAAATCGCATTGGCGATCACGCCACCGATCGGGAAATAGGTGCCGCCGGCGCTGCCGGTGCCGATCCTGAAGAAGGTCATGTCCTGGGCCTGGCTGATACCTCCAGCAAGCAGGCCTGCGGCAAGCGTGGCCCCGGTCAGTGTCTTGGTGAACGTCATCGGATAGAACTCCCAACTCGTTTGTTGATGTAAGAGCGGCGTGCGCATGTCGGCCGCCACCTCCCTGGAGCTGAGCTTCGCCTCGTCTTTGTCCGAATGCAAGCTTTGGTGTGAAATGGGCGATACCGGGGCCGGGCAAGGGGGAAAATCGCTGCTTGGCGCGCAACTGGGCTTGAGCGGATCGGCAGTTTCTCGCAGCATCGTTCCAAAGGCTGCCTAAGCAGTGAAAATTGAAACGGAGGAGGCTTGGCGATGTCGTTCGAGGTACCGGATTACGTGATCGTCGGCGCCGGGTCTGCAGGCTCGGTTCTCGCCAGCCGCCTGAGCGAATACGAACACATTAACGTGCTCCTTTTGGAAGCCGGCCGTGCCTATCATCCCCTGGAGAGGCTGCCGGCTAGTTTCGGCCTGTTCATCGATCATCGAGGCGTCAACTGGCGCTACCGATCCGAGCCGGAGCCGGGGACGGCGAACCGGCGTATCCCGGTACCGCGGGGCAAGCTGCTGGGCGGCTCGAGTGCGATCAACGGGCTGGTGTTCGTGCGCGGCCAGCCACTCGACTTCGACAGTTGGGCGCAGATGGGTAACCGCGGTTGGGGATATGCGGATGTGCTGCCGATTTTTCGGCGTTTGGAGAACTGGGAGGGTGGCGAGAGCGATCAAAGGGGGACTGGCGGACCGTTGCATGTCTCGGAAGTGCCGGATCAAAACCCAGTTTACGACGCGTTGTTCAGAGCCGCGCAAGAAATCGGGGTGCCGGTCAACAGAGATTACAATGGTGTGGCGCAGGAAGGAGTTTGCAAGACACAGACAACGATCAGGAAGGGGCAGCGCATGAGTGCGGCGCGCTGCTATCTCGACCCTGCAAAGCGCCGCCCGAACCTCCGGATCGTGACCGGCGCCGTGGTGCAGAGGGTCCTGCTCAAAGAGAGCCAATGCGTTGGCGTCGCCTACCGACATCAAGGCGAGGTGGTCGAGGTGCGGGCGGGGAGGGAGGTCGTTCTGGCGGCCGGCGGCATAGCTTCGCCGCAGGTGCTGGAACTCTCAGGCATCGGCCGGCCCGATGTGCTGAAGGCCCAGGGCCTTGCAGTCCATCATCATCTGGATGGTGTCGGCGAGAATTTGCGTGACCACATCAATGCGCGCATCCAATGGCGCATGGCGAGACCGGAATATTCATACAACACGCGTATGCGCGGATTGGGCAAGGTCAAGGAGGCGCTGCGTTATGCCTTCAATCGCGGCGGCTTCTTGAGCTTACCTTCGGCGCCGCTGGTCGCCTTCTTGAAGACACGCCCGGAGCTGGACGAGCCGGATGTGCAGTTCCATCTCGTACCTTACACAATAAAGAGTGCGGCAAGGCGAGAACTGCATGAAGAGCCTGGTCTGACGACGGCCTGCTATCAGCTCCGACCGGAAAGCTTGGGCTCAGTGCATATTTCGTCCGCAGATCCATCGGTGCAGCCATCGATCCGCTTCAATTTCCTGTCGGATCTGATAGACCAGCAGACGATGATCGACGGTTTTCGGCTGATGAGGCATCTTGCGACGGCGAAGGCCCTTGACGGGCTTCGCGGTGAGGAACGCTCACCCGGTGCCCATGTCGATAGTGACGACGAGATCCTGAATTGGATAAGGGAGAATGCTGAAACGGCGTACCATCCGATCGGCACCTGCCGTATGGGCCCGGCGGGCAGCCTTACCGTGGTGGACGATCGCCTTCGGGTTTATGGCCTTTCAGGTCTGCGCGTTGCCGATGCTTCGATCATGCCGACCATGATTTCCGGCAACACCAATGCGACGTCCATCATGATTGGGGAAAAGGCTGCCGACATGATCAAGGAAGATCAGGCCGGCGGCAGGGGCGCTGCCGCCGCCTGAGCCAAATCCATGCACTGGCGTTGCGACCGCAACGGGCAATTCCTCATATGAGGGCCATAACCTGCTGAATTTATAAGGCTGATCTCCAGGTCATGGGAGGTGAAATGATGTGGCCGCACCACTAGTGAAGGAGCATGGAGGTGGTGGTATCGCGAAGCTTGCGGAGTGCCAGCAGCACTTCTTCGCCGTCTTCTCCGGCATGATCGAACACACCTGCGCGTTCCAGCACGTCCAGCGCATCGGCGATCGCCATGCGCTCGTCCTCTGACCGATCATTGACTTTATCAGTTGGCTGGTCGTCGGCATCCGTTGTCGAGGCCGCCGCCTGGCTGTTGTTCCGATGTTTGACCACAGCATTGAACAGCGTCTGGCGCAGATGTTCGGCGGAAAGGTTGCGTTTGCCGAGAAAGTCGGTGAGCCCAGAACCGATGGCATGCTCTGCCAGGTCTTCCGAAGGCTCGCCGGTCAGCATGACCATAGGTGTACCCGCACCTCCGTGGCTCGTTGCGATCTGGGAAGCGAGATCCACGCCATCGGCGCCGGGCAGGCGGTAGTCGAGCAGAATGCAGTCGAACTTTTCCACCGCGACCATACCGAGGGCGGTTGGAACATCTTGAGCTTCTGCCAGGCTGATCTCGGCATTCATCTGATTGATCAGACGTTTGATCCGGGTCCGGTCGAGCCTACTATCGTCGACGATCAGTAGCCGCATTGATCCTCGCTCATCGCAAAGGGTGTGGGGGCGCTGGGTATGGCGCAGAACCGAGCCAAGCTCGGCGAGCGCGATCTCCCAAGATTATGAAGAGAAGATAAAGCGGTAAGTGTTTATTTTCCGTTTAGGCTGTTCATTTTGATGAATCTCCATCCGGATCAGTCTTCTCACATACCGTCGACATTTCATGGTGAGCTGAAAAAGATATTAAACCTTAGATTGATTAAATTGAGTTATTATTATATTAAAAAGTGGGTTTTGCAGCGACGGGAAACATCGCTGACAGGTGCGGGATTCAAGGATGCATGGTCTTCACAGCCGGCTGCCGATGCCAGCAATTGGCATTATGACCTTTCTTCTGGTGCTTGCGGCGGACGAAGCGATGGATCCAATTTGGATCGGTCTTATTGATGCCGACATGCCAACATCGCTGGGCGAAGTGAAAAACCATTCTGAGCGCCGGTGCAGGAATGAAGATGTCTTCTGCATCTTCAAACAGCTCAACATCGAGAAGGCCCATGGTGAAGGCATGGGCGCCGGTCTGACCGTCGTTTTCAAACCTGACGGAAGAGTGGCATGATCAACTCCGACGACGAACACGACATCAATGCCTGCTATGAGATGGGCGCCAATACAAACATCCAGAAACCTTTGAATTGGCAGAGCTTCCTGGAAGCGATGAACCGGCTGAAGGAATACTGGTTCGAGATCACCGTTTTGCCACGGACCGAGACGTGACCGACTTCGCCCATGTCATGATCATTGATGACAGCGAGGATGATCGTGATCTTTTTGCCCGCTTCTTGAAAAAGGACATGCAAGTCGAGACAATCGATCTTGTGGAAAACGGCGAGGAGGGGGTGGCTCTCTATCAGAAACGGCCTGCTGACTGTGTTCTCCTCGACTTCAACATGCCCGGTCACAATGGGCTGGAGGTGCTCGCGCGCCTGAAATCAATCGATCCGCATGTGGCTGTCGTGATGATGACTGGCGAAGGCAACGAGGATATCGCGGTCGCCGTCATGAAAGCGGGCGCGCATGACTATGTGGTCAAGGGTACGATCACGGCGACGGTTCTGAGAAGAGCGCTCGCCAATGCTACCGATAAGGCATCCCTGGTCAGGAAACTCGCCGGCCAGCGTGAAGAACAGGCCACCTTCATACGCGTTCTGGTGCACGATATCCGAGCACCGCTTAGAGGCTTGACCGGATTCGCCGAGATTCTCGGCGAAGACATCGAAGCGGGTGATTATGACGACGTCCTCGAACATCTCGAGATGATCAAGCTCTCGGCGATGCGCATGAACGCGTTGGTCGACACGCTCGCGCATTATGCTTTGCTGGATCGTAAAATCACCTTCGAAACCATTGCCATGGACGATGTCGTGAACCAGGTGCTGGATCACCTGCACATGATGATCGAGGAGCGCTCCGCAAGCATCGATGTCTCGTCCTTGCCCCATGTGACCGGGCACGGGCCTCAACTCGTGCAGCTTTTCCAAAACCTTATCGGCAACGGGATCAAATATAACGAGCAGCCGGAGCCTGCGATCAAAGTCGCCGCCGAGCGCGCGGGTGAGGACTGGCTGTTCACGATCGAGGATAACGGTATCAGCATTCCCGAGAACAAGCTGAATGCGGTGTTCGAGCCCTTCCAGCGCCTCTGGAGCCAGGACATCTATGAGGGCACCGGGCTCGGCCTTGCGATCTGTCGGAAGATCGTCGAGCGTCACGGCGGGCGCATCTGGTGCACATCGGAACCGGGAAGCGGCAGCTGTTTCTCCTTCACCATGCCGCCAGCCGCCAGCGACGGCCGCTGAGCCGGCGGGGGCCGACTACCGATACTTGCCTGAGCCAGCGGGGGCAGCTGCCAACACTCGATTGCAGCCGGATGCTGTGTTAGCGTTCGAAGAGAACGTATTTTCAGTGGGGGGAGGACAAGAGCGATGGGGACGGTCACCTCTTCGCGGTTGACGAAGCCGCCCTCCGAGCATGAGCTGCAGACGAGGACAAGGCTTGCCTGGCGTCCGGCGTGGTCGATCAGAAATCGACAGGGGAGTGTCGCGCTGATCGTGGCATGGTGGCGCCACAAGCGGGCTCTCAGGCTCCAAAGGAAGTCCAGGTGAGCGACGCTGATTGGGCAGGAGACGTTCACGCCGTTTTCCGCGAGAAGGGGATCCGTCAGATCGGCACCGTGCCTGATGCTGGCCTGACCCGGCTTCTTGATCTCTGCAATGCCGACAATGCGATGCGCGTCATGACGCTTACCCGCGAGGATGAAGGCATCGGCCTTGTCACCGGTGCCTGGCTTGGTGGTGAGCGTGCCGCACTCCTGATGCAATCGAGCGGCGTGGGCAATGTGATCAACGCGCTCTCGCTACCGGCGGTCTGCAAGACGCCTTGCCTGATGCTGGTGACCATGCGCGGTCAGTGGGGCGAGGCCAATGGCTGGCAGGTGCCAATGGGACGTGCGACCCCTGGCGTTTTGGAAGCCATAGGGACAGTCTGTTATCCGGTTGAAGATGCCGTAGATGTCGGCGAGACCGTTTCGGCTGCGGCCGATATGGCGTTCAATGGTGGCATCGCCGCCGCCGTGCTGGTCAGCCAGCGCGTGATCGGCATCAAGGCCTTCCAGGCTGGGGTCGATAAGGCCTTCGATACAGGCGGCAAGGTGCCATGAGCGACATGATGGCTGAAAACGGTCGTTTCGATCGGCGAAAACTCGTAGCACATCTGCTGGAGCGGCGTGGCGAGGCGCTGGTCGTTGGCGGGCTCGGTGCTGCGACCTGGGACCTCGCTGCCGCCGATGGCGACGACCGCAATGTCTATCTCTGGGGCGGGATGGGGCTTGCCTGTTCGATCGGCCTTGGCCTCGCCCTCGCCCAGCCGATGCGCCGTATCCTGGTGATCACCGGCGACGGCGAGATGATGATGGGCATCGGCAGCCTCGCGACGGCGGCGGCCGCCGCACCCAGCAATCTCGCCATCCTGGTCCTGGATAATCAGGCGTTCGGTGAGACCGGAAAGCAGACCGGGCTCACCGCCGGCGCTACGGACATAGCCCGTATGGCCGAGGGCGCTGGCCTTAGTGCCGCCATGACGTTGGGCGGCCAGGATGATCTGCCGGCGCTCAAAGATCTGATGTACGAAAAGCCGGGTCCTGTCCTGGCCGTCGCTCCGATTGCGCTCACCGATGATCCGCTGGTGCTTCCCACCAACAATGGCGCCCTGATGGCAGGCCGGTTTCGCACGGCTCTGGGGTTGGAGACGTAGAGTTGCCGTACACTACGACGATCGTCCCAGCCGTTCGCGGATTGGCGCGGGTGCAAAATCTCAAAGAGGTGCAGGGAGGCTGACGCCCAGTCGTTCGGCCTGTGGGCGCAGACCATCCATGATGCCGGGATGCAGGGCGAGGCCGTTGGTGAGGGCCTCGCGTTTGCGTGCAAGGGCGCGTTCTCCTGGAAGACGTACCGGCTCGCCGTCGGGCACGGACGGGGTGGCGCGGCAAGCGTCGGCGATCCAGCCGGTTTGTTTCGTAAAATCCGAAAAACCGCCAAAGGCGTCGGGGTCGAACACCTGGATGAAGACGGACGCACCCCAGTCTGCCTTGCCATCGGCGCGGCCGTAGCCACCTAGGCCCTGGGTCAATGCTTCGATCATCAGAGCGAGGCCATAGCCTTTGTGGCCGTATTCGGTGCCGCCGAGCGGCAGGATCGTGCCGGGCGGATCTTCGAGCACGGCTGCGGGGTCGTCGGTGGGGTGCCCCTCGGCATCGAGGGCCCACTTGCCTGGATAGCGCTCGCCGGCGTTTTTTAGCCTGCCGGTCATGCCATTGGTGGTGATCGATGCGCTGATGTCGACCAGGATGGGATCACCCTCGGTGGGCATCCCGATCGCGATCGGGTTGGGTGTGAAGACCGCCTCTCGTCCGCCGAAGGGCGCTACGCTGCATTCTGAGGGGTCGGAACTTGCGATGATTGCCATGCAGCCTTTGTCGGTCGCGCGAGAAAGATAGGCGGCGAGGCAGGCGATGTGATGGGAATGCCTGATGACCACAGTGGCGCTGCCATGGCGTTTTGCCCGCTCAATACCGAGATCCAGGGCTGAAGCCGTCAGCCAGACACCCGGCAGGCGCTTTCCGTCCCAGGTCACGACGGCACCTCGATCCGCGACCGTCTCCGGGTCGCCATCGACGGCCATCAAGCCCTTGTCGATGCTGTCGAGATAGGCGCTGGCAAGCTGCAGGCCATGGGTGCTGTGCCCCATGAGATCCGCCTCCACCAGCAGGGCGCCGACGGTTTCTGCACGGTCCGGCGGGAGGCCCGCAGCCTCGAAGAGGTTCCCTGCAAACTTGACCAGATCGGCGGCATGGTAGGTGGGGGAGGGCGCTGTCGTCATCCTGGGTTCCATCGGTCGTCGGTTCGGGAGGCAATCGGCATCGAGCCGACGCCAGCATAGAAGACGGAATGACAGGAGGGTAGGCAGCGCATTTTGGGCGAACAAATCATGAATATTCATTAAAGAGCCAAAGGATTAATTTAAATCAACCAATAGTAATATAAAATAGCTAAGTGAGATATGCCCTGTCCTTTCTTGACTTTCTTCTGGATATCGCGCCTTTATCCGTAGTTCCGTGTCAAGGCTAACCAAAAACTCTTTGGGAAACGCGTTTTCAGTTTTCAGGTCGGGTGAGTGGTGGCTAGAGCCAACTATGTAATTGAACAACCTTATCCCTCGCCGAAGTCTCGGGTCGATTTATTCGGCGTCACGATTGATGCCGTCTCCATGGACGAGGCCGTTCGGCAGGTTATGAGCTGGATCGACGAGCCATTTGGTACGTGTCGATACGTCGTCACGCCTAATGCCGATCACACGGTCATGCTCCAGGAACATGAGGGCCTGCGGGATGCTTACCTGGACGCCGATATGGTGCTTGCCGACGGCTTCCCCGTTATCCTGGCTTCCCGCCTCCTCGGTCGTCGACTGCCGGAAAGGGTGGCGGGCTCCGATCTCGTGCCGGCGCTGTTCACCGCCGCTGATCAGAAGCGATCCCTTCGCACCTTCTTGCTGGGTGCGGCACCCGGTGTCGCCGACCGTGCTGCCGAGCGCATCGAGACCACCTGGGCTGGCGTCGAGATCGTCGACACCTACAGCCCGCCTTTCGGCTTCGAACATGATGACGTTGAGCAGGAACGCATCCTGACACGTGTGCGGGACGCCAACCCCGATATTCTCGTTGTCGGTCTAGGAGCACCTAAGCAGGAAGTCTGGGTGCATAAACAGCGCGGCGAGATCAAAGCGCCAGTCGTGCTCTGCGTCGGTGCGACGATCGACTTTCTTGCTGGCGAAAGGTCGCGGGCGCCTCGTTGGCTGCAGCGCATTCATCTGGAATGGTTTTATCGCATGATGGGCGAACCCAGGCGGTTGTTCTGGCGCTATGCCCGGGATGCCTGGGTGTTCCCCCAGTTGGTCTGGCGTGAATGGCGATCGGTTCCCAATACGCAAAAATCGACGGACTAGAGGGTACGGCCACATCGAAAAATTCATTTGATGTGGCACTAGTGGCTTGTCCACAACATTTGCTTCCCACCACTGTCGTCAAGGATCGACGGTATGCCGCCAAGTTTGCAGGATGCTTGTGTCGAGAACACACCGCTAGGTTATTGATTTTGCATCAGGTCAAAAAGGATCTGATCGGCCTGTCCGGATCGATGCACCAACACCATCCTGATACTCGCCTCTGACGTTCAGAGTCATGTGGCGTGGCGTTCGCTCTTTCTTAACCAGATTTTGCTACCGAGCACTGATCTTGCTGGTCCATGCAATCCTGGAGATCCAAGCCTCGCTACTTTTCTTGGCAGGTGGACGGATTGCCAGGATCGCATGGACCTGAAACCATCAATGACAGGCAATGGTTTAGGGAAGATTGTCGGGCGTCGCTGCGCTCAAAGAAAAAAGGCGCACTGTTCAACAGCAGTGCGCCTTTTTTATCATTATCCCGTGCCGATCCTGCGCGACCGGCCGGTAGGGGCTACTCGGTGTAGTAGGCCGCGGTGTCCTGATAATACTCCATCGGTGCTTTGTAGCCGTGGGAGGCTGCACCTTTGAGATCGACGTCGGTCAGAATGAGCTCGACCCGCGGGGTGCGCTCGGCAAGCGGGCCGATCAGATCACGGACATAGGCGATCTTGGTGTGCTGCCAGCGCGTGACGAACAACACCATCGAGCTTTCCGCGGCCACCAGGAACGGATCGGCCAGCGCCGCCACGGGGGGCGTATCCAGAATGACCGTGTCGAAACGGCCCTTCAGGGTTTCGAGAAGCTCGCGGATGGTCTGCGTGTTCCAACGATCGGGATGGGTCAGCTCACCCGATCCTGCGGTGATCGTGTAGAATTCGCTTCCCTCCGGCCGTTTGCAGCGCAAAGGCTCGGTGCCTTCCAGCCAGTCGGAAAGGCCGGCGATGCGGCCGAGTGCGGTGTGGATATGGATCTTGGGCCGGCGGAAGTCGGTATCGACAAGCACGACGGAGCGGCCGGTATTGGCGACGACTTCGGCAAAGCAGAGCGACATGGTCGTTTTGCCATCACCCGGCTGCGCCGATGTCAGCATCACCGTGTGTTGGTCATCGGGAAGGGTGGCCACGGTCTGCCGATAGGTATTTCGAACGCTTGCCGAGAAATGCGCATAGGGCGACGCGGTAATGAGGTGATGCAGGTTCTCGACCTCTCTGCCGCGCGAGCCCTCCCGCCTCGGGACAACCCAGACACCGGAGTTCGGCGCGATCGCTTTCAGATCATCGGGCTCCCGGATCACCCGCCTGGAGGCTTCGCGGAATATGGCAGCCGAACTCGACACCAGGAAGCCGCCGACCAGGCAGACGAGGCTGAGCAGGCCCTTCGACGGGCCGGAGGGATTGTTAGGAATTTCCGCCGGCGAGACCACCTTGAGGTCGAGGGGCTGGACGCGGGCATCCTCGCGGGCGGCAACCTGCTGAAGGCGTCCGAGGAAGCCCTCGAGCACCTCATTGCCGATGCGTGCCTCCTTCTCCAGATCGCGCAGTTCAACGCCGCGCAGATTGGCGTCCGACAATTCCTGCTTTTGCTGGGTGAGCACCTGCTGAAGGGCAGCAACGCGCTGTTGGGCACCGCGCGACTGGTTGCGGAAGCCGGCAACGATATTCTCGATTTCGTTGTCGACCGAGCGCTGGGTCAGCGCGATCTGCTCTTTCTTGGAAACGAGGAGGGGGTGGTTCTGACCGTAGATGGCTTCGAGGTCCGCAAACTCCGCCTCAAACAGGCTGATTTGGGTGCGCAGTTCCCTGACCGATTCGGCATCCGCGATGTCGGTCACGGCGAACGGATTGTTGCGCTGCAAAGCCGACTCGATCGACTGGACCTTCGAGCCGAGCGCGATGCTCTCCAGCTCGGCTGCGGTGAGCTGGGTCTGGGTTTCGGTGATCTTCTGCTCAACCAGCCGGCTGCCGCCGCTCTGCAGCAGGCCGGAATCCCGCCTGAAGGTTTCGACCGCCTGATCCGCCGCCGATGACTGTTTACGGAGCGATGCCGCCTGTTCGACCATCCACTGCACGGCGTCGTTGCCGATGGCCACCTGTTCTTCGCGCTGCTGATTGACATAAGCGTTGGCCAGCGCGTTTGCTCCGGCCGCCGCCCGATCCGGTTCGGTGTGTTTGAAGGTGACCTCGATCAGCTTCGAGCGCCCAAGTGCCGTGACCTCGGCGCTGCTGGCAAAGGACCGGAGTTCGGGCGAAAGGCGGGTCGCGAGTTCGCTTTCTTCTTGAGCAAGGCCACCCTTGTCGGGCCAGAGATCGGATGGGATCGCTGCGGCGACCGATGAGAGAAATCCGCCGGACGTGTCGGCGTTGTCATAGAGATTGACGCCTTTGTCAGCCAAGTCCTTGACGGCGCGGCGCATCACATTGGAGCCTTTGATAAGCTCGACATGACTGAGCAGCGATTCGGCATCCGCGGACCCGTCTTCGAGGATCGCCTCGGCCTCGGGAACGTTCAGTCCCCGGTCATTCACCAGGATCATCGCCGAAGCGGAATACTGGTCCTCCTTCATGTTCAGGAGGGCGACACCGATGAGGGTGAGAAGGATCGTGCCAAACAGTACGAAATAGCGCTGCGCTAAAACCGCCCGCGCCAGCTGGCCGACGTCGAGTTTCCAGTCGTTAATCATGAAGAGAGCTTTCTCCAGCCTAGAGGCATTGCCGCCGCCGACAAAAACGCGCCCATGTCGAGCTGGTCTGAGGGACTTCCATCCATACGAACAAGACCTCGAGCGATCCCATCCCGTTTCCTCGAACCGACACTTCCAAGACATCACCGAGCTTGGACGATTTATCCGAAGCTCCGTTGGCGCTACCGCTTAAGCGCATAGCGAAGATGGTGCAACCATCCAAGCACGACTTACACCATCCTTTAAGAGATCAATGTTCCATCGGCGAACAGGCTCACCCTTGATCCCATCGTCAGGTAAGGTCGCAAAACAATGCGAATAATAGACGTGGTACTTGATGTGGCTTCAGGTGGCAAGATCAGCTTGGCGGGAACAAATCCAATACTAAAATAACTCCGAAGTTATACATGTGGTATAATTTTCTCCTTGAAGTTTATTCCAACAAAACGGAACGGATGATAAAAAACAAATCCGCTGGAAAGCGGCGATCCCGTCGGGTCCCGATGTCGATCGAGAATGTCCCGGCATTCACCAGGGGGCGGATCTTTTGATGATGGCCATTGTGGTCGCCGCGACCAGCCCTTGGACGCGAAGGCCGGAAGTTGGTGCGCCGATATCATCGATTGGCAAGAAGGCCTTGATGAGCATCGAGACATGCACAACCTGGCTCGCATCGCCGGGGGCTGCGGGAAGCTAGCGGGCTCGTCGCGGAGACAGCTTTTCCCCGGATCGATGTCGGGGGGATGGCACAAGCTTTCTGAGGGGGCTTGACGGAGTGAGGTGGAGTTTGGCTGTATCTGCGTGATTTGACTCAACTCTTCGAGATGGCTGGACGTTGAGCGGATCGCTTTTAGAGTGTCCATGCCATTCTGAACATCATACCAACCTTGGCCCAGATCACGTCGCGGCCGTCAGCACCACGCGACGTCCCGACAGGAGAGAGCAGACGCCATGACCTCTCGTCGTTTCCCCGACTTCTATATTCTGGGAGCACCGAAGGCCGGCACGTCATCCCTTGCGCAGTATCTTGACGACCACCCAGGGATCTTCGTCTCGAAGCCGAAGGAGCCGCGCTACTTCGCCGAAGACTTCGCCGATCGTCCGATTACCGACGCGGATGCCTATCTGGACCTGTTCGAAGAGGCTGGCGACGACGTAATCCTGGGCGAGGGGACCACGGACTATCTGGTCTCCGAGGTCGCCACGGATCGTATTCTCGCCGTGCGCCCCGACGCTCGTTTCATCGTCATGCTGCGCAATCCCATCCAGATGGTTCCGGCCATGCATGCGCAGGAGCGAAAGAACGGCTACGAGACCATTGCCGATCCGGCCAATGCGTGGGCAATGATCAGCGAACGCAAGGCAGGCCGCGGCATTCCTGTCCTTTGCAACGAGCCCAAGCGTCTCTTCTATGACGATCGCTGCCGCCTCGGCGAGCAGATGCAGCGCTTGATGGGTAAAGTGGCGCCAGACCAGCTGCAGATCATTTTCATGGAAGATTTTGCGGCCGAGACCGAGCGGGTCTATCGGGAGGCGCAGGCGTTTATCGGGATCAGTTCGTATGAGCCGCGCGATTTTCCGATCGTCAATGAGCGCCACCACATCAAACATCCGGCCGCACTCCAACTCTGGAAATTCGGGATGACGGCCAAGGAGAAGCTGGGCCTCAAGACGAATTTCGGCCTTTTGAGCAAAGTGCAGGCCTTCGGTTTGTCCAGCAAGCCCAGCAAGCCCAGCGTGGGCAGCGGGCCCGGCGCGGGCAGCGGGTTTGGCGCAGGCAACGATGGGCGTCTGGCGTTTCAGGACACATTGCGGGACGCCTTCAATGCGGATATCGAGCTGCTGGCGGAGCTAACCAGGAGGGATCTTTCTGGCTGGCTGCAACTCGATGAGCCGAGTGACGAGAAAACTGTTGCCGCCGCCTCTCGTTAGCGTCGTCATTCCCATCCATGATCGAGCCGACTTGATCTCTGATGCGGTTCAAAGTTGTCTGTTGCAGGAAAATATCCCCTTGGAAGTGCTTGTTGTCGATGATGGTTCTTCCGATGACCTGACCTCGGCGCTTACACCATTTTCCGAGGACGGTCGGGTGCGGCTGGTTCGACATGGGCGCAATCGAGGCGTGTCGGCGGCGCGCAACAGCGGTGTCAGCGCAGCCCGTGGCGATTTCGTCGCTTTTTTGGACTCCGATGATGCCTGGCGGCCGGCCAAGCTCGAAAAGCAGCTCGCACATATTGCCTCACGATCGACGCCTGACTTCATCGTTGGAACGCTGACCGAGATCCGATTCGGTGGGAAAGTTCGAAAAATCCGCCCGAAACATCGAAAGCCGAAACATATAGCCCTTGGCGACTATCTTTTCGTCCACAGGGTGCAGCGGCAGCTCTCGGAAGTGGATTGGCAAGGCGCATCGTTGAAGGGGGGCTGCTTTGCTCAGACGAGTTCTCTTCTTTTACCGACCGAACTAGCAGCCTCGACCCCGTTTCGCACCGCCCTCGATCAGTATGAGGACATCGCCTTCCTTTTGGATCTCGATAGAAAAGGCGTCGACTTCCTCCTGGTCGAAGAACCGCTCACGCTGCAGAATGACGACGATCGCCCGGGCAGGCTCGGTGCGGTCGATGATGTGGCCAGAGGCATGCGGTTTCTCGATGCGGTTGGCAGCGCCCTGTCGCCGGATGCATGCTTGGCGTTCGAGTCCACTCATCTGGCACATCTCTATGGTAAAGATCAGCCGGCGCGTGTTATCGGTTTGGCGTTGAAGGCGTATTGTCGTGGCGCCATCGCGCCGAAGTCGGTGTTTGGCATTCTGTCCCGTAGCCTTATCGGGCAGACCAGCCAGAAAGCGTTGCGTGATCGGCTGGAAGCAGGGCGATGGTTGTCTCACGACGTCAGCACCGATGCCCGCTGATGACCTGGCTCCAACGCCCCTTTTGCTCGATGCTGACCTAGGCTAGCAGGCCCATGCCCTCACTCGACCAAGCTGAGTATTATTCGATCAGCCGCCTTAGGTGGAACACGCTGATTTTCACCGGCGGCAAAGGGATCAATGCGACTCTCAGCCTTGGGATCTTCGCGCTGATTGCCTCCAGCCTCTCGAAGTCCGACTTCGCCATCTATGCCTGGCTGATCGCCCTTGTCGAGCTTTCGACCAGCCTTTCGCGAGTAGGTATCGGCTGGGCGGTCGACCGCTACGTTCCGCAGTTGCGTTCCACCTTGAATTCGTTGGCGCTGCGCCGGTTTATCCTGATTATGACCAGCCTCAGGCTGGCGGTGATCCTGGTGATGGCGTTCGCCTTTTTCTGGGCCGGCGAGGTCTTTTTGACCCTCTCAGGCCATGAGGATTGGATTCCTGCTTTCGACCGCTATATCGTCATCATCATTCCTTTTGCGCTGATGACATTCTTGCGGGATTTTGTCTTTCAATCGCTTCTGCAGCAGGCGCATAGCCAGGGCAACACCACGGTCCGTCACCTGATTTTTCTGGGGGCTCTGTTCGCATCATTGCTCATATCGGGCGAGCTCACCCTCAATCATGTCATCTTCGGTGAAATCGCAGCGACCTTCATCGCAGCAGCTGTCGCTTTCCTTCAGCTTTGGCATCTTCTTCGCCAACTTCCTTATGATGCGACCCCGACATCGGACAGCCTGCCTTCCTGGCAGACGATCGCCAGATTTGCCGCCAACAGCTACGCCAACGAAGTGCTGCGCATGTCAGGAAGCGGCTATGCCGTGATGGCCGCAGCACCGCATCTGCTCACCACGATCGCTGTCGCACCCTACGGCTTTTGCCAGACGCTTTTCACCCAGCTCAACCGTTTCCTGCCGGCTCACCTCTTTTCCGGGCTCTACCGTCCGCGGCTGGTCTCCGAATACACCAAGACCGGGAGCTTCGATGATCTGAACCGGCAGCTCATCATCATTCTCAAGGTTTCGAACTATATTCTTGCAGCAGCTATAGCCGTCTTCGCAGTTTACGGCGCAGAGCTTCTCACCCTTTTGTCGGGTGGCAAATATGCCGATGCTCACGGTCTGATGCTGCTATTTCTGTTCCTGATGCTGGTCGATAATCACCGGCAGGTGCTGGTGGCCTTATGCAACACCATAGAAAAGGTGGCGTATATGAGCCGGGCCTCATTGTTCCTGCCCTTCGTGGTTCCGATCGCCATCGGTCTGGTCTGGGCCGGTCTTGGGGCGTCAGGACTTGTCCTGGCGTTGATCTTCGCCGAAGTGCTTTGCGTCGGCGCGATCGTCTGTCAGCTCAGGACCAACGGCTATCGCCTGCAGGCGGACCTTTTTGGTCAGGCGCGTATCGTGGCGGCCGGGCTGATGACGGTGGCGTTCGGCTGGCTCATCCAGAGCTACCATCCGGATGGCTGGTTTTGGAATTTCGCCGGGATGGCCCTGACTGGGGTCGTCTTTATTGCCTTTGCCAAGATTCTTCGCCCGATGTCAGCGCAAGAGCGCTCGACGATCGAGCGTATGGCCGGGCGGCGTATTCACGTACTCTAGCGCGCGTATCGACACAGAAGTTCGTGCCTATCGGCAGTCAGCCATCACGTCGGGCCGCCTGAAGAGGCGGCGGGCAGCGAACGTCGACCTTTCCTTGGTGATAATGAAACCCGCTTTATGAAGCCGCGTTCACAAAGCGTTCAGTAATGTGTGTCTAAAAGATCAAACAGCAGCCTTGAGACGGGCTTTGTCGGTGTCAATGCGACCCGTGCGAGGGGCTGGATGGAAGGCGAGCAAAGGCCTTTTGATACGTGATGGGATTGGGTGTTGAGGGCGTGTGGTTTTTCAACAACGGTATGTATCGATTTTGACACATATGCGTCGAACACATCTATCCAATCCCGAAGAAAGAGCGTTATAAGATCAGACATACAGACCGACGAGGGAAGGACACCAAATCGATGCGACGCCTCATTCTTATTGGAATTCTCGCCCTGGCCTTCACCTGCGCCATTTCGCTGACGGTGCCGTCGCACTACAGCCACTCGCCGTCGTCATCGATCAGCGATCAGCTGTTGCATATCGATCAAAACAAGCTCGGCAACCCCTTGGGCTAAGCCGTTTTTCCGGTAGTGCTGCATTTTGACGATCCGAAGATCGTCAAGGGAACAGCAGAAGTAGCAAGCCGCTGGCATGAGCTGTTGCCGGTTTGCCATTCAAGACATTGCTCATGACCATCGAATGATGGCGTCAGGTCTCCGGCAGACCGCAGGACCATTTCTTTACGTCCCATGCCGGCATCGCATTCACCCATTCCGACAAGCGAAATTGCGCCTGGTGCATGCACATTCTGATGCCCGTCGGTCTTTCGAACGGTATATGGAACTTATCGCATGTCGTCGGCTGACCGGCGAGGCAGGCAATGATCAAGAGTTCATACATGGGAGCGGCCTTTTCCAGGGCAGATCGTCAGCGCATTGGTGAAGCGATGCTGTCACCATTGTACGACGCTGAGCCACGGCGCGGCGCTTTCTAATATGATCCACCCCAGGTAAGCGGCAAGGCGGGATCGCTTTTGCACCGCCAGAGCCCTACTATCGAAGGCTCTAGGCGAACAACAAAAGCTCAGTTAACGTGCTTTTTACGTCGGAACCGGTTAAAATTGCAGCTGAGGCGGCGGCGATCGGCGACAAGACCGGCTGAAATCGTCCTGGCACAAGGATTGCGGGGGGGGAACTGGTCAGCCCTGCAGTTCAACGACAACTCCGGGCTCAATGTCGCCGCTAGGAGACGGGAGGCGTAGAAAAAATTGGTCAAAGCGGCCGATGTCGAGCTTGAGGCCGTCGTCAAGCGGTATGGATCGACGACTGCGGTTGATGGCATATCCCTTACGATTCCGGGGGGAAGCTATTGCTGCCTTCTCGGCCCGAGCGGTTGCGGCAAGACGACAACCCTTCGGCTGATTGCCGGCCATGAACAGCTTTCTGGCGGCAGCATCATGATTGGTGGGCAGAGCGTCGGCGACCTGCCGCCGGCCCAGCGTGGCACCGCGATGATGTTCCAGAACTACGCGCTGTTTCCGCATCTCGATTGCCTCGATAATGTCGCGTTCGGCTTGAAGATGCGCGGCGTGGCCACCGCCGAGCGGCACGCGAAAGCGAACGAACTATTGGAGCTTGTTCACATGGAAGCCTACGCCGGGCGTCAGCCGGCTCAGCTTTCAGGCGGCCAGCAGCAGCGGGTGGCGCTGGCACGAGCCCTCACCACCAACCCAAGCGTGCTGCTTCTGGACGAGCCGCTTTCCGCCCTCGATCCGTTCCTGCGCATTCGCATGCGCGAAGAGTTGAAGCGCCTGCAGATGGAACTCGGCATCAGTTTCGTCCACGTCACCCACAGCCAGGAAGAGGCCATGGCGCTCGCCGATCTGGTGGTTGTCATGAACGACGGTGAGATTGAGCAGACTGGCGCGCCGCGGGAAGTCTACAACCAGCCCAAGACATCGTTCGTCGCCCGCTTCATTGGCGGCCATAACGTCCTTTCCGGCAGGGTCGACGCGGTCGACGGCGATCACCTGGTTCTGCATGGCCCGCAGGGGGAGCGTTTTGCTGTCGGGATGACTGAGGCTGCACCCGGCAGCGAAGTAACCTTTGCGCTCCGTGCCGACAAGGTCGGGCTCCGGCATGGGGAAAAGCCCGGCAGCGGAGCCGCTAATCATATGGCCGCGACCGTCGGGCTGGTCGAATATCAGGGTGCTCTGGTCGCCCTTCGCCTGCACGCCGAAGGCTTCGACGATTTTTCGATCACCATGAATGAAGCTCACTTTTATGAACAACCGGTCGCTGTCGGCGATCTGGTGACCGTCGGCTGGGATGCGAAGGATGCGCATCTCCTCAATTGAAAGACCGAACCCAAGATCAGGAAGAAGGAGGACGTCATGACGGAAAAAACGACGAACACCAGCAAAACTGAGCCAGAGGCCTCCGGTCTCTCGCGCCGTACCGTGCTCAAGGGGACTGCGGCAACCGTTGGCCTCGTCGCGGGTGCCGGCGTGATTGACGGTTTTCCCGCCGTTCACGCCGATGACCCCATCACCATCCGCTATGCCGGCACGGGCGTGAACGCGTTCCGCGAGCTTTCCGAGAAGTGCAAGGAAGATATCGGCATCAACATCCAATATACCACGCTCACCTCGGATGACGTGGTCAAGCGCGCTGTGACCCAGCCGACCTCATTCGATCTCCTGGACAGCGAATACTGGATGCTGAAGAAGATCGTGCCGTCGGGTAATCTGAAGGGCATGGACGTCTCGAAGATCGCCAATTACGACAAGGTCGTGCCGATCTTCACCAAGGGCGAGCTGCCCGATGGTCAGAAGACGTCGCGCACCGGCATTGCGCCGATCAAGGTCAGCTACCTGACCGGCGGCGAGTCGACGGAATTCGCTGAAGAACCCTCTGACTTCATGACTCTGATCCCCACGGTCTACAACGCCGACACGCTCGGCATCCGTCCGGACCTGATCAACAGGCCGATCGATAGCTGGGCGGAGCTCTTGAACCCGGAATTCAAGGGTAAGGCCTCGATCCTCAACATCCCCGCGATCGGCATCATGGATGCTGGCATGGTTGCCCAGGCCACGGGCGAGATCACCTATGAAGACATGGGCAACATGACCAAGGAGGAGATCGACAAGACCATCGCCCTGATGATCGAGGCCAAGCAGGCCGGCCAGTTCCGGGCGCTTTGGAAAGAGTTCAATGAGAGCGTCAACCTGATGGCCTCAGGCGAGGTGGTCATCCAGTCCATGTGGTCGCCCGCCATTACCAAGGTCCGCCAGCAGGGCATCCCCTGCGTCTATCAGCCGCTCAAGGAAGGCTATCGTGCCTGGGCTGCGGGCCTCGGCATTCCGACCCATGTCGAAGGCAAGATGCTCGATGCCTGTTACGAGTTCATCAACTGGTATCTCTCCGGCTGGGCGGGCGCCTTCCTCAACCGCCAGGGCTACTACACGGCGGTGCTCGAAACCGCGCAGGCGCAGATGGAGCCCTGGGAGTGGAACTATTGGATGGAAGGGGCCGAGGCCGAGAACGAGGTGGTCAGCCCGACCGGCGATCCGATCGCCAAGGCCGGCGAGATCCGTGATGGCGGCTCCTATTGGGATCGCATGGGCGCCGTTGCCGTCTGGAACACCGTGATGGACGAGGACCGCTACATGGTCCGCAAATGGAACGAATTCGTCGCGGCCTAGCAGGCCGGGGCGAAACTTGCCTGAGCTTGGCGGGGCGGTCCTCGGATCGTCCCGTCCGCCGGGTTGTTGCCGGTGTCCTCGCGGCTCATCACCAACCCGTGTTGAGGGGTTCTCAAGTGACATGCACAGAACGATGTCCTGGGAACACCCAAACCAATGCGGAGAATTCACGATGCCAAAACTTGTGCTTCCCATCCTCTTCGGTGCGGTTCTTGGTCTGGCGGCCCTGCCGGCGTCGGCAGGTGACATCCTTGCCAAGGGCAGCTTTGTCGGTGCCAGCGATCACGAAACCAGCGGCAGCGTTCATGTGACCGCCGACAGCGTCGATTTCCAAGATGACTTCAGCCTGGATGGCGCGCCCGATCCGAAGGTCGGCTTTGGCAAGGACGGGACCTACGATCCAGCGACGACGCTCTCGGCACTGAATGCCAATAGTGGTGCTCAAAGCTACGCGCTGCCTGACGACATCGACCTTGATCAGTATAACGAGGTTTATGTCTGGTGCGAAAAATTCGCCGTGCCGCTCGGCGTCGCAAAACTGCAATAGCTCGATGGCCGTGCCTGGAGAAAACGTTGCGTAAACTGACACCCTATCTTCAGGCCGGCCCTCTCGCCCTCGTCTTTCTTGCCTTTTTCATCATCCCGATGATCTTGGTCGTTGTGGTTTCGTTTTTCGACTACCAAGCCTATCAGATCCTAATCCCAGACTTCACCGGCCAGAACTACGATGATGTTTTTTCGTCCGATATCACCTATCGGACCTATTGGAAGACGGCGCAGTTCTGCGTGATCGTTTGGCTGATCACTTTGGTGCTCGGCTTCACCATCGCCTATTTTTTGGCGTTTCATGTCAAGACGCTGACTTGGCAGATCGCGCTCTTTCTTCTCTGCACGATTCCCTTTTGGACATCCAACGTCATCCGCATGATTTCCTGGATTCCGCTGCTTGGCCGAAACGGTCTGGTCAATAACGCCCTGATCGATCTCGGCATCGTGGATCAGCCGCAGGAATGGCTGCTCTATTCCGACTTCTCCGTCATTCTCGGCTTTGTCCACCTCTACACGCTTTTCATGATCGTCCCGATCTTCAATTCGATGCTGCGGATCGACAAGAGCCTGATCGAGGCCGCCTATGACGCCGGCGCCACCGGCTGGCAGACGCTCTGGAACGTGATCATCCCCCTTTGCAAGCCCGGCATCGCGATTGGCTCGATTTTCGTGCTCACGATCGTGATGGGGGACTTTGTCACCGTGAACGTCTTGGGCGGCGGCCAGATTGCCAGCATCGGCAAGGCGATCTGGACCGAGCTCAGCTATCTGCAGTTCCCGCCGGCCGCTGCCAACGCCATCGTGCTCCTAGGTGTGGTGATCCTGATGATCGTGGCGCTGATGCGCATCGTCGACATCAGGAAGGAACTCTGACCGTCGGCAGCTTGCGATCGGAAGGCGAGGGCGCTACCGTCCGGCTCCCGGCAAGATCGACATCGTCATGTATTACGCTGGAGCGACGTCGAGCCGGCGCTGAAAGAACAAGCCATATGGAGGAATTATGCCGCAAAACGGTGGCATTCGTTGGTCGCTCGGGATCGCGACGATACTGATCGCATGTGTCGTCGGCGTCGTGTTCGTCGAAGTCGGCATGCGGCTCGTCGGTCTCACCTTCCCCGTTTTCGATGTCTATGACGACGTTCGTGGTTTGAAGCTCAAGCCCGGCCGCTCGGGCTGGTACCGAAAGGAGGGCGAGGCCTTTCTCGAGATCAACAGCCTCGGCTATCGGGACCGTGAGCACGATCTTACCCCGCCCCCAAACACATTCCGTATTGCCGTGCTCGGCGACAGCTTCACCGAAGCACGTCAGATGCCGGTCGAAGAGACCTACTGGCATCGTTTGGGGGAGATGCTTGCCACCTGCCCGGCGCTCGACGGCAAGGATGTCGAGGTGTTGAATTTCGGCATTGGCGGCTATAGCACGACCCAGTCCCTTCTGACTTATGAGACCGATGCGCGTCGTTTCCAGCCGGATTTGGTCCTGCTCGGATTCTTCTCCGGCAATGATATCCGGGAGAACTCGAGAGCACTCTCCGCCGACACGCCCGATTGGAAAATGCACAGGCCGTTTCACGATCTGGATGAAGGCGAGCTCACACTGACACCACCCGCTCCGCTGCCGTTCTGGAAGCAGGCCGTGTATACCGGTGTGCAAAACTCAAGGGTGTTGGAATTGGTCAATGAAGCCCGCCGGCATTGGAGTGTTCGCAAGAAGCAGGAAAATCGCGAGGTCCGCCCCTGGGCTGTGGAGGCTGGCATCGGGACCGCTGTCTATCAGCCACTCGATGGCGTTGGCGTCGATCCGAAGCTGGTCGAAGCATGGGACCTGACGGCACGATTGCTGGTGGAGATCGATCAGATGGCGGAGGCTGATGGCGCCGAATTCATGGTGGCAACGATCCCCACATCCATTCAGACTCACCCGACCGCAGACTATCGTCGGGCGCTTATCGAAGAACTTGGGGTCGACGACTTGCTCTTCCCGGACCGTCAGCTCGCCGCCTTTGGGGAGCGGGACGAATATTCGGTGTTTCCTCTCGTCGAGGACATGCAGGCTGCGGCGGGTGATCGTCATTTTCACGGATTTGCCAATACCGCCTTCGGCTTCGGTCATCTGAACCCGGTCGGTCATGGAGTTATGGCCGATCTTTTGGCGCCGAAAGTTTGCGACGAGCTCAACGGAGCAAAGGCGGAGACAGCTCAAAAAAGCGCGTCTGCCGATCGCCAGTATCTGGCGTCGCTGAGAAGCCGCAATTCGTAATTCGGAAGGCTGGGGCGGCGGATGATTAGGTGGCGCTGTTCCGCTTGACTGTCGATGCGGCTGGCACCGTCTTCGGCTCTCCAGTCCGTTCGCCCGCGCCGATTTCGCTGTGCCATTGCGGCAACCCTTGAAATTTCAGCTTCACCTTGAGCCCAGGTGCATTGTCTTCGAGCGTCAATTCAGCGTCGTGTAGTCTGGCGACGGCGTTGACCAGGCTGAGGCCGAGCCCGCTTCCGGGTGTGGTCCGGGTCTTGTCGAGGCGTACGAAACGTTCGAGAACTCGCTCTCGATCATCGGTGGGAATGCCCGGACCTCTGTCTGCGATGGTGATCACCGGGCCTTCTTCGAGAGTGACCGCGATCGCCGCGCCTTCCGGTGTGTATTTGATGGCATTGTCCAGAAGATTGGCGAGCGTCTGCGAGAGCAAATGGCGGTTGGCCTGGATGTTCTGGCCGGCAGTCAGCGTCGTTTCAATCATCTGCCCTTTATCTTCGGCGAGCGGTTGGTAGAGCTCGACGATGTCGCTGACGATTTCTTTCAGGTCTACCTCGCCGAACGCGGCGCGCTCGCTGCCGGCCTCGGCGCGGGCAATGTCGAGGAGCGCGTTAAACGTGCCGATCATCGCTTCCGCGTCGCTGAGTGTCTGTTCCAGTACGGGCTGCAGCGCATCGCTGTCAGGATCGCCGAGCAAGGCGACCTCGATGCGCGAACGCATCCGGTTGAGCGGCGTCCTGAGGTCGTGCGCGATGTTGTCGGTGACCTGGCGCATGCCGATTAACAGACGCTCGATCTGTTCAAGCATGGCGTTGAGATTGGTCGCGAGCTGATCGAACTCGTCGCCGCGCGCACCTTTGAGCGCGATGCGCTGGCTGAGATCGCCGGCCATGATGCGCTCGGTTGTGCGGTTGATGCCGTCGACCCGGTGCAGCATGCCGCGGCTCATCAAAAGGCCGCCGACCAGGCCGAGCAGCAAGGTGAGACCGAGGCCCCAGCTCAGCGCATGTTTGATTCGGGTTTGCAGCTGCAGGCGCTCCTCGACCTCGCGCCCGACCAGCAGGCGATAGCCGCCGCGCAAGCGGAAGCTCTGGGCGACGGCGCGACGGTTTTCGGTCCGAAGCCCGTCCGGCTGCACTGCCACCGGGAAGGTCAGCCAGCCTTCCGCACCGGGCGTTGTTTCCGGCCAGCGATCGATATTGCCGGCGACCCAGCGACCAACCTGATCGGTCAGGAGATAGATGCTGGCGCGGTGTGGCTGGGCGGCGCTGCGCTGCTCGATGACCTGGCGAAGCCTGGGTAGGCCTTGTGTCCTGTATTGTTCGGCGAGGCCTCCGATTTCCGCTTGAATGGTCTCCTCGGTCTGCTGGGTCATGAAGCCGGCGGTGGCGAAATAGAGGTAGCCAAGCAGCGCCAGTGCCGAGAGGCCGAACAGGCCGAGATAGACCAGCGTCAGCCGAAAGGCCGTGGTGTCAAGAAGCCTGATCGGGCGCACGCAGACAATATCCGGCACCGCGCACCGTATGGATCAGCGGTTTGTCGAAATCACGGTCGATCTTCTGGCGAAGGCGACTGATATGCACGTCGATCACGTTGGTCTGAGGATCGAAATGATAGTCCCAGACCTTCTCCAGCAGCATGGTCCGGGTCATGACCTGACCGGCATGGCGCATCAGCACTTCGAGAAGCTGGAACTCCTTGGTTTGGAGATCAATAAGCTGCTCGCCGCGGGTGACCTTGCGACCGAGGAGATCCAATTCGAGATCGGCAATCTTGAGTGTGGTCGACACCGGCGCCGCCTGGGGCCGCCGACCCAGGGTTTCGATGCGGGCCAAGAGTTCCGCGAAGGCATAGGGCTTCACCAGATAGTCGTCACCGCCGGCGCGCAGGCCTTTGACACGATCATCGACTTCGCCGAGTGCGGAGAGGAAGAGCACTGGCGTCGCGTTGCCCGTGGCGCGTAGATGCTGCACCAGGCTGAGACCATCCAGGCCCGGCAGCATGCGATCGACGATCAGGACGTCGAACGCGTCTGCGGCCGCCTTGATGAGCCCATCCCGCCCATTGTCCGCATGCTCCACCTGATGCCCGCTTTCCTTCAGGCCCTTTTGAAGGTAGTCGGCAGCATCGGCGTCGTCTTCAATCACCAGAATATTCATGAAGGTCATCTTAGACATAGCGGGACCGGCGGCAAGCCACCGGTCCCATTTCCCAGAATACCATGTCAAACACCGCGACAGCGTAATCGGTGCGGGACCGCGCCCGCTCCGCTAGGCTTGGTCGATGCGGATGGCGACGAAGCGGTCCCGATCGCCGCGCTTGATCAGGAGGAGGATTGCTTTCTCGCCTCGCTCGGCTGCGGCTTTGACGGCATCGCTGACCGTCTTGGGCTCGGTCACGGCCTGGTTGTCGGCTTCGATGATGACGTCGCCCTGACGAAGGCCTTTCTCCGCCGCCGGGCTACCGGGCAATACGTTGGTGACGACGGCGCCATCCAGGCCGTTTGGCAGATCCATCTCGGACCTGACGCCCTCATCGAGCCTTGCGAGGGCGAGGCCGAGTTTCGGGGTGCTATCGTCCAGCTGTTCGCTGCCATCCAGGCTCGCCATGGTCTGCTCGGAGGGCATTTGCGCGATCTCGACGGACAGTGTCTCCTCCTTGCCGTCCCGCCAGACGACGATGTTCGCCTTCGCACCGGGGTCGGTGTCGGCGACCGCGCGGGTGAGGTCGCGCAGCGTGGCGATAGCCTCGTCGTCATAGCTGATGATGACGTCGCCCTGCTCGACGCCAAACGCCGCGGCTGGGCCGTCTTCCGTAACCCTCGCAATCAAAGCGCCGCTTGCATCTTCGAGACCGAGGCCTTCGGCAAGATCATCATCGAGAGCCTGGATATGGACGCCGAGCCAGCCACGCTCGACCATCCCGTCATCCTCGAGATCGGCGACGATTTTCTGGGTGAGATTGGCGGGGATTGCAAAGCCGATACCGACATTGCCACCGGTCGGGCTATGGATCGCGGTGTTGACGCCGATCACCTCGCCTTCGAGGTTGAAGGTCGGCCCACCGGAATTGCCACGATTGATCGGCGCATCGATCTGCAGGAAGTCGTCATAGCGTCCCGCACCAATTTCTCGGGCCTTCGCCGAGACGATGCCTGAGGTGACCGTGCCGCCGAGGCCAAAGGGGTTGCCGATCGCAATGACGGCGTCGCCGACGCGTACAACGTCGCTGTCGGCGAATTTGGCGACCGGGAGCGGCCGGTCCGCCTCGACCCGGAGGAGGGCAAGGTCAGTGTCCGGATCGGTGCCGATGACCTCAGCGTCCAGCTCACTTCCGTCGTTCAGGGTTACGGTGACTTCATCAGCATTCCGGATGACGTGGTTGTTGGTGACCACCAGGCCGCTCTCATCGATGATGAAGCCGGAGCCAGCCCCAGCGCTGGGGCCATGACCGTGAGGCATCGGCCCTTGCGGACCTCGTGGTCCGGGCATCCCACGCTCGCCGAAATAGCGTTCCATGAAGCGCTTCATGTCATCATCCATGCCGCCGAACTCGCGCGGGGGGGGCGCGCGGTCGGCGACATGATCAGTGTTCCGGTTCATTCTTGTTGTTACAGTTACGACGCTTGGCATGATCTGCTCGATCAAATCGGCATAACCAGCCCAGGGCGCGCTGGTGAGCGGCGTCGGCGTCTCGGCATGGCTGGTCGGTACCGCGTTGATGCCGACGAGCAGGCCTATGGCCGCAGCGGAGGACAGAGCGAGGGCCAGGCCCGGTCCGCGCCGCTTGGCATGTCTATTTGTCTGTTTTTCGAAGGCGTTCATCGAAATCTCCTGTGAAGTGCCGGGCATTGTCCCTTTTGGGATCGAACCCTGCATGATCATGGGCGCTCAGGTCACCGATATGGTGCGCTTCCATGAACGATGCCTTTCAGGAGGATGACGTTTTTTTCATGTTGGTGTTCAGGTGCGGTCTCAGGCGACTTTGGACTTGTCCATGCCTTCAAAACGGCCGCCCGTACTATGCCAGGCCTCGGTCACGAGCTGGACGTAGCGTTTTTGGAAATTTGGTGTGGCGAAGCGTTCGGCGTTGCTCCGGCAATGGGCTGCGGTGATGACATCACCTTCACGTTCGAACCGGTGAACTGCCTTCTGAATAGCTTCTGGTGTCTGTGCGTCGAAGAAGAGGCCGGTGGGTTTGGGTCGATCGAGATCGCGCACGGTCTCAAGTACGCCACCAGCACCAAAGGCGATCACCGGCGTACCGGCGGCCTGCGCTTCGACTGGCGTGATGCCGAAATCTTCTTCCGGCGCGAAGATGAAGGCTTTGGCCTGGCGCATCTTCCGTTCGAGGGTCTCGAAGGGTTGGGGAGGAAGGAAGGTGATGTTTGGTGTCGCTCTCGCTTTCGCCGCTTTCAGTCCCGGCCCGTCGCCGATGACCGTGAGACGCCTGTCAGGCATGCCGATAAAGGCATCGACGATGGTCTCTGTATGTTTGTAGGGGACGAAGCGCGAGACCGCGAGATAGTGATCCTGCTTTTGGGCGTCCGGCGCGAAGCGATCGACATCGACCGGCGGATGGATCACCACGCAATCTCGGCGATAGGTCTTGCCGATACGCCCCGCCACATAAGCGGAGTTGGCGATGAAGCGGTCGACGCCGTTCACGGTTCTGAGGTCCCAGAGGCGAAGGCGATGCAGCAGGTAGCGGGCGAGTGCCCCCTTGATCCCTCGATCGAGGCCGGACTGTCTGAGATAGTCGTGCTGGAGTTCCCAGGCATAGCGCATCGGTGTGTGCACATAGGCGATGTGCAGCTGGTTCGGGCCGGTCAGCACGCCCTTGGCAACGGCATGGCTGCTGGAGAGCACCAGGTCATAGCCGCTGAGGTCGAACTGCTCGATCGCCAGCGGGAACAGCGGCAGATAGTGCCGAAAGCGCTTCGACCTGCCAAAGGGTAGGCGCTGGATGAAGGAGGTCGTGACTTTCTTGCCGTCGAGAAAGCACCGATCTTCGCCGGTCATGATGTCAACCAGCGTGAAGACGTCAGCGCTGGGAAAGCATGCAAGGATCTCGGCGGCAACGCGCTCCGATCCGTAGAAGTGATCGAACCACTCGTGAACGACGGCGATGCGCGCCGGGCGGCCGTCCGATCGAATGAGTTTTTGGGCGTTTCCGATCATGCTCATGAGGCGGCGGCTTCGGTTTCGAGTTCTAGGGTGAGCCAGCGCTCCTCCGCCTCGTCGAGTTTGCCCTGCAGCTTTGCAAGTTCCTCCGTCTTTGAAGCGAACAGCTTCGGGTTCTTGCTGTAGAGATCAGGGTCGGCGAGTGCTGTCTCCAGCATCTTCTTGTCGGCCTCCAGTCGATCGATCAGCTTTTCGAGCTTGGCTCGATCCCTTTCCGCCTGCTTCGCCTGTCTCCCAGCCCGGCGATGATCCTTCTTGGGCGGGGAAGCTGCTTCAACCGAAACAGACCCCGTAAGTCGACCATCCGCCGGCGGCGGGTGTTGGTGGATGTAGTCGGTATAGCCGCCTGCATATTCTTGGGCGGTGCCGTCGCCTTCGAGGACGATGGTGCTGGTGACCAGCCGGTCCAGGAAATCGCGATCATGGCTGACCAGCAGGAGCGTACCGTTGAAATCGGTCAGCATTTCCTGCAGGAGGTCGAGGGTTTCAATATCGAGATCGTTGGTGGGCTCGTCCATGACGAGAAGATTGGCAGGCTTGGCGAGCTGCTTTGCCAGCAATAGCCGGTTGCGCTCGCCGCCGGAAAGAGCACGGATCGGGGTGCGCAGTTGTTCGGGGCGGAACAGAAAATCTCGGAGGTAACCGACCACATGGCGAAATCGCCCTTGGACCTCCACCTGATCGCCGCCGTCGGGGCAGAGCGTCTGCCAGGGGCTTTTGGCGAGATCCAGCGTGTCACGCCGCTGGTCGATGGAGGCGATGTCTAGCTTGGTGCCGAGGCGGATCTGGCCTTCGTCCGGGGAGAGATCGCCGGTCAGGAGCTTGATCAGCGTAGTTTTGCCGGCACCATTCGGGCCGATGATCCCGACCCGGTCGCCGCGCATGATGCGTGTCGAAAAGCCCTCGATGATCACGCGCTCGCCAAAGCGTTTCGCGATTGACGTCGCTTCGATCACCAGCCGGCCGCTGGCACTGGCGTTTTGCCCTTCGAGCTTGACCTGGCCTTCGGGGCGAACATGTTCGGCGCGTTCCTGGCGCATGGCATGCAGGCGTCTAAGGCGGCCTTGATTGCGCTTTCGCCTCGCGGTGACGCCGAAATGCAGCCATTCGGTCTCGGCCTCGATCGCCTTCGACAGGCGATGAAGCTCGGTCTCCTCTTGGGCCAGGAGTTCCTGTGACCAGGTCTCGAAACCATCGAACCCCTGATCGAGAACCCGGACCTGACCACGGTCCAGCCACCAGGTGCGTTTGGAGAGTGACGAGAGGAAGCGCCGATCGTGGCTGATCATGACGATGGCGCCGCGAAAGGATCGGAGGTCGCTCTCGAGGCGCTCGATTGCCTGGATGTCCAGGTGATTGGTCGGCTCGTCCAGAAGCAGGATTTCAGGATCACCGATCAGCGCGCGTGCAAGGGCGATGCGCCTGGCTTCACCACCGGAAACCGCTCCGGTTGCAAGATCGGGATCGATGTCGAAGCGAGCGAGCGCCGACAAGGCGAGATGGCGGCTCGTTTCAGGGTCCTGGTCGCCTGCGAGGTTCGCAAGCGTTGCTTCAAGGGCCGTAGCATCTTCTGGAAGCCTCGGGTCCTGCGGCAGGTAGGCGACCGTTGTGCGCGCTTTGAGGATACGTTCGCCGCCGTCCAGCTCGATCTGGCCGGCGATCGCTTTCAGCAATGTCGACTTGCCGGCGCCATTTCGGCCGACCAGGCAAATACGATCGTCTCTTCCGATCGCAGCGTCGAGTTCTGCGAAGAGCGTCTGAGCGCCGATTTTGAGATGCGCGTTGCGCAGGCTGAGTAGAGGCGGGGCCATGTCGTCCGACGTTGAAAAGACGAGCACCAAGTGGACCACACCCGGTGCAAGAAGCTATCATGGCCCCTTTAACATGGCCGAAGCGAACACCCAACCCGATCCGCCGGGCTGAGGTCGCATCCGCCGGGCGGAGATCGGGGTTCCCGAGGTCAAAAATCCAGTCGATCGAGGAGTCAGACCGTCGATGGATCCGGCTGAATGAGAATTTCGACCCGCCGGTTCAGCTGACGGCCGGACTCAGAGCTGTTGTCGGCACGTGGTTCGCTTTCGCCGCGGCCCTCGGCCCGCATCATGCCACTCGGCACTCCGCGCGAAGCGAGTTCGCTGACCACGGATTCAGCGCGCCGGACCGAGAGACCCTGATTATACGCATCCGAGCCGCTGCTGTCGGTGTGGCCGACGATGGTGACTTGGTTACGATCATATTTCGCGAGCACATTGGCGAGCTTGGTGAGGCTTGGCGCAAAGGCGGGTTTGATGGAGGCGCTGTCGAAGTCGAAGGAAACTTCGCTATCCAGCGTGAGTTTCAAGAGGTCGTCCCGGACCCGCTCAATCTCGATCTGATTGGCTTCCTGCTCCCGAGCCAGTTCCTGTTCGAACTCCCTTTCCTGCTTGTCGAAGAGGTAGCCGATGCCGCCGCCTGCGGCAGCACCTGCCACCGCGCCTGCAATGGTGCCGCCAGTGCGGCTGCCCTTTTTGTCGAGGCGGTTACCGATGATACCGCCGGCAACGGCGCCGATCGCGCCGCCTACAGCGGCCCTGTTGACGGACTGGGTGCCGTCGGGATTGGTGGTGCAGCCCGCGACCAGGATGCAGCCAAGAGCGAGCCATGCCGTTTTCATCATTCCATCATCTCCAATTGCGGGAGGTTGCCACCCTGAACCCCGAACGAGCCATGTCCCCGGATAAATGCACAAACAAGGTTAACTGGACATTAACGGCGAAACAGAAAATCGCCGATTTCACGTCATTTTGATCAATCCAAACCTTCTTCGGTGATCGCCCGCTGCAGAGAGGCAAGCTCGGCCAGGTCATGGAGGAAGGGGGTGGTGCAAAACGGCCCGAGTTTGAAAGGGGCAGCCTTGGTGACCAGGCCCGTGCGCGAGGCTGCCAGGAGGATTTCCGCCACATGCTGCTGATCGGTGAACATGCGTGGGACCAGATCGTCGATCATCTGCGACCAGGCCTTGTTGTCGCGATCCTTGGACAGGCTGAGCTCATCGAGCTCGACAGTTTTCTCCAAAAGGCAGGTGACAACGCAGATCTCCTCGACCGTCAGCGAGGCGACGGCATCGGCATACCGAAGGAAATCCGAGGCTCTTGCGCGAGAACGGGCGGCCAGACCGCGGATGACCTTGGCCATGATGCGAAGGTTGATCTGAGAGGTGCCTTCCTGGGCGGCGCGGATATAGCGCAGCACCATGCCAGCAGCCTCTTCAACCTCACCGACACGGGTCAGGCGACGCTTCATCTGGCGAAGCTCGCTGTCGAGAATATCTTCTGCCTCTTCCAGCCGCCAGCTCATCACGCGGCCAAGCGCTGTGCTCAAGAGCCCGCCGCTGCCTGATGACGCGACCCATAACTCACGGGCAAGTAAGGCAAAGCTGTCTGGCAGTTTGCTATTCACGTAGCGATGAGGAGTCGTTTCATGATTCTCTGGTTGATCATGGTGTTGCTGTACTGTCTTCATCCGGACACTCATTGAACCCTTGGAACGGCGGCAGGTTTCTGGGTACTGTGGATTATCCATAGACATCTAGCGCCTTCAAATAAAGGCTTTTGTCGGCGTTCAACTAAAACGCTACGAATTTGCGTCGGTGAGATCCGCTGACTGCCTTGACGTCAGTCGGCGAAGGGGTCGCGCAGGAGAATGGTGTCGTCGCGATCCGGACTGGTGGAGAGGAGGGCAACCGGCGCCTCGACCAGCTCCTCCAGCCGCTTGATGTATTTCACCGCCTGCGCCGGCAGATCCGCAAAGCTGCGCGCACCTCGCGTGCTGTCCGACCAGCCTTCCATTTCCTCGTAGATCGGCTCTACGCTCGCTTGGGCGCTCACGCCACTCGGTAGATGATGCAGGGTCTGGCCGTAGTGGCGATAGGCGGTGCAAATCCGAAGTGTTTCCATGCCATCGAGCACATCGAGCTTGGTGAGCGCCATGCCGTGAATGCCGCCCACCTTGATCGCCTGACGCACCATGACCGCATCGAACCAGCCGCAACGGCGCGGGCGCTCGGTCACTGTACCGAATTCATGGCCGCGCTCACCAAGACCACGGCCGATTTCATCGTCGAGCTCGGTTGGAAAGGGGCCTTCGCCTACTCGTGTGGTGTAAGCCTTGGTGATGCCGAGCACGTAGCCGACCGCATCCGGCCCTGTCCCGGAGCCGGAGGCCGCGGCGGCGGCCAGTGTGTTGGATGAGGTCACGAAGGGGTAGGTGCCATGGTCGACGTCGAGCATCGCGCCCTGTGCCCCCTCGAACAAGATGCGGGCGCCGCGCCTCCTGAGATCAGCAAGCCTGAGCCAGACGGGCTCAGTATAGGGTAGCAGCTTGGGGGCGAGATCTAGGAGTTGCTTAATCAGCGGTGCGGCTTCGATTTCCTCCTCACCCAGGCCGCGACGCAGCGCATTGTGATGCAAAAGCAAGTCATCGATCTTGCGCGCGAGCAGGTCGGGATCGGCGAGATCGCACATGCGCACGGCGCGGCGTGCGATCTTGTCCTCATAAGCGGGCCCAATGCCGCGCCCGGTCGTGCCGATCTTGCCGACGCCGCTATTCTGCTCCGACTTCACACGTTCCTTGGCGCGGTCCAGCTCGCCGTGGATCGGCAGGATCAAAGGGGCGTTCTCGGCGATCCTGAGGCTTTCCGGTCCAACAGAGACACCTTGACCGCGAAGACCCTGGATTTCCTCGAGCAAAGCCCAAGGATCAACCACCACGCCATTGCCGATGATCGAGAGTTTTCCGTGACGCACCACGCCGGAGGGCAGGGCGCTGAGCTTGTAGGTTACACCTTCGATGACCAGAGTGTGGCCGGCATTGTGCCCGCCCTGAAAGCGCACCACCACTTCGGCGCGCTCTGACAGCCAGTCGACGATTTTCCCTTTACCTTCGTCGCCCCATTGGGAACCGACCACCGCGACATTGGCCATTCGAAAACTCCTGAGAGCGGGCGCCCCGCCGAACGCGCGGCAAGCCCTGCCGCTGGTATGGATGAAGACCGTTGTCCGAGAGCACGAAA
Source organism: Geminicoccaceae bacterium (assembly GCA_051010395.1). GTDB lineage: Bacteria > Pseudomonadota > Alphaproteobacteria > Geminicoccales > Geminicoccaceae > JANQPX01. Next base: position 39,161 of record JBPCVQ010000039.1, read on the forward strand.
TCCCCCACCCGTCAAGGCCACGGGGTGGCCGGCCTGGACCTGCTGCGCTGGCTGTTTCTGCTTGGCTGGGGGAGGGGATGGTCTCGCTCAAGGGCTGGTGGCACCTGTTTTTTCGAGGAGGGCTTCGGTATCACTAGAGGGAAGCGGCGATGGCGCAGCAGCGAAGGGGCGTTAGATGACGGGCAGCAAAATGAGACCGATGATCGCGCTGGCCATGGGCGATCCTGCCGGGATCGGCGCCGAGCTCGCGGCCCGCCTGCTCGTCGACCCTGACATCGCGGATGTCGCTGACATCCTGCTGATCGGTGATCGGCGGGTGCTGGCGCTGGGTGAGCGGCATGCGGGGATCGAGGTTGATCTTCAGGATTTGGGCGGATTTTCCGAACGTGGTCAAGCTCTTGCGGATCTCGGCCATCTCGATCCGGCTGACGTCGAGGTGGGCGAAAGTTCGGAGGCAGGTGGTGATTTCGCGCTGGTCAATTTCCGGGTGGCGCTGAAGATGGCGGCGGCCGGGATTGCCAATGCGGTGGCGTTCACGCCCTTCAACAAGCACTCCATGCGCCTCGCCGAAGGTGATTATGTCGACGAGATCGGCTTCATCAAGCGCACCATCGGTGCGGCCAAAGATGGCAGCGAATTCAATATCCTGGAGGAGGTCTGGAATGCGCGGGTGACTTCCCACATCCCGCTTGGCGAGGTCGCCGCGCATATTACGCCGGAGCGCATAGGGAAGGCCATCGACCTGACGATCGAAAGCCTCCAGGCCGTAGGAGTCGAGCGGCCGCGGCTCGCGGTTGCCGGCCTCAATCCCCATGCCGGCGACGGCGGTAATTTCGGGCGGGAAGAAATCGAAGTCATCGAGCCTGCGGTGCGTGCGGCTGCGGACAGGCAGCTTGCCGTAGAGGGTCCGTTTTCGCCCGATACCGTGTTCCTGCGCGCGCAGGCCGGGCTGCATGACGCGGTGCTCACCATGTATCATGATCAGGGCCAGATCGCGATGAAACTGATGGGTTTCGATCGCGGCATCACCCTGATCGGCGGCTACCCCTTCCCGATCACCACCCCCGCCCACGGCACCGCGTTCGACATTGCAGGTAAGGGCAAAGCCAACCCCGGCGCCGCCAAGCGCGCCCTCCTGATCGGCGCCGACATGGCCCGCCGCCGGTTCGCCGGCGAGCGGGGTTTTCCAGAGCGCTCTGCGCGGATCGACGCGGTCAGAGGTTTCTTTCGCGATGGACGGGCCTGACCCGGCGGGTCCTGCTTAACTTTTGGCCGGCGCCTCCGCGATTATCGAGATCATCTCGAACATGACGGCCGCGGCGACCATTGCCGTGATGTTGTTGGGGTGATCCTTGGTCGGCATGAGGCAGACGACGTCCCCGCCGACGATGTTCATGCCACGGACGGCATGCAGGAGCGCCATCGCCTCGTCGATGTCGAAGCCTTTGACGCCGGGCTCGATATTGGCGACGGCGGGGGCCACCGTGGGATCGAGGCAGTCGAGATCGAAGGTAATGTAGACGGGGCGGCCGGCCAGCACCTCCTTCGCTTCGGCGATCACGTCCGCGCTTCCGCGCTTTCGGTAGTCGACCATGGTGACGATGTTGTAGCCGTAGTCATAGGAAGGCTGCAGCCAGTCTAGCGTTCGCGGATGGCCTCGAAGGCCGATTTGCATGGAGTGGGAAGGGTCGACCCGTCCCTGGTCGGCGAGATAGGCCCCCCAATGGGCCGCGGATTTCTTGGCGCCCAGAAAGTGATCCACCTTGGTGAAGACATCGGTGTGGGCGTCGAGATGCAGGAGGCACACCGGCTTACCGCCGGCGAGTTTGCCTTTGCCGAGCGCCTGCAGGATGCCGCCGGTGATCGAGTGATCCCCGCCGATCGAAACGGGTCGCGCGGCGGCCTCGTCAACTTGCCTGAAGAAGCTGGTGATTTGTTCGATGCAATGCTCGTTGTCGTTGGCGCGGGGCAAGGGCACGTCGCCGATGTCGTGGATGCGCGCCGTCTCCCAGGGATCGATGCCGAACCCGCCGTGAACCCGGCGCTGCAGGGCGGAGATGTTGCGGACGGCGCGCGGGCCGAGATGCTGGTCCCGTTCCGTGGTGCCGTTGCCGGTGGAATGGGGGATGCCTGCAAGCGCGATATCGCAGCCTTCCGGTCCCGCATGCGGGCAGCGAAACAGCGTAGGCACACCCCACCAGTAGAGATTGTTCATCATGCTCGCGTCGTGGGCATCGGCCATCAGGCGCTCCGAAGGGTTCTAAGCTGCGGACGTAGTGAAGCGTTACCGAGACAGGCCGGCATACCCCACCGTTTGCTGACCCGCTCGTCGAAAACGGTGGGAACCATATGAAGTGGCCAGGCCACCGCTGAACGTGCCGGTCCGGACACAGTGTCCGGCGATCGAAAAGGTCATGGTCGGTTTCTTTTGCGCGACGTTGATATGTCCAGGAATCTGAAGCGCTAACATAGATAGCTTGAACGGTCCACGAAGGGCTGATCAGTTGCGAACGGCCCCATTCCCGCCTGCCTTCATTGACAAAATGCCACATATCCACCGATATGTGGTCATTTCACCGCTTCGGCAGATGAAACTGGTTCTCGCGCCATCGCTCGCGCTTCTTGTTCCGCAGCCTGTTAAGCGGTTGGAATAAGGCCATTATTTGATGAGTGAGTATCATTGGGGAGATTGGATTGATGCGCCGGTTTCGGGCATTTTTTTATTTTTATCTCATAATCGCCGCCCCTGCCGTTTCAGCCCAGGTTATCGAGTGTCCGGGGACCCTGCCTGTAGCCCATCTCGAAAAAGAACAAACCATCAAGACCGCCGAGAGGCTGCTTGGCCGCTTTACCGCAGCCCTCAGCCTGCATGGCCTCGACGCGGTGGACGAGACGGCGGTCGTCGAGGTCTATCGCGACCAGCCGGAACAGCTTCTCACCAAGCTCACTTACCTTACGCTCCAATGCCAGATGGTGCTGCTCGAATCGACCATGACCGCTGAAGCGAAAAGGCGGGCTGTGCGTCGGGTTTTTTTGGATTATGTGCTCGAGCCTGCAGACCCGTCAGCGACCAGCATCGCCGCCTATATCAACGGTGTTGCGACCAATGGTAAGGCTTCGGGCGATGATGCGGCCATCGATGACGAGATCGAGCGTATCGAGATGGCGCTTTTGCAATCGGCGCGCGGTCAATGGCGAGAGCGATGGTTCCTCGACCCGCCAGCACGAAAGGACGGCAAGCCGCGTCGACGTTGGTCGGTGATCATCGCATCTCCACGCTATGAGGATGACGGCTGGCAAGCGCTGCGCGACCATCAAGCGCGTTGGCCCGATATCCATTTCGAGCTGGACGGCCCTTTCGATTTCGAAAGCCCGCATTTTGCCGTGGTCGTCGGTCGCGGCCTCGGCCAGAATACCGCCGATCAGCTGCTGGAGCGGGTCAAGGCGAAGGGGTTGCCGGAAGACTCCTTCATCTGGCGAGCGCCGGCCTCTCAGGGCGACGATAACTCTTGATTCACTTACGCCGTTCTGTGAGACTTGGGAAGTTCACCATCAGGTTTCAATAAAGAGAAAGTCGGAATAACGCGAAGTCTTGGGTGTTGGCCAATATTAGTATGTATCGTGCGCATGCAAATACAAGAAAGCCAGAGGAGCGCCCTAGATGATCAACCGGCTTCGACCAGGTGATAACGGTTCTTGCTTTTTTTTTGGCGCCGCGGCGGGGGTGTTTGGGCTCCTTCTAGCCTTGCCGGCACAGGCTGCGAGCGCTGACGCCGAGACATCGCCTTCGCCCTCAGTCGAGAACCGCCTTGCAGCCATTCGGACAGTCACCGATCCGGAGATCATGGTCGCCGATAATGGCCAGGAACCGATCGATGCTGCGGCCGACGAGGGCTTTGGCCCCTTTATCAGCCTCAATGCGGGTGAGGAATTGCTCGCCGAAATCCATTTCGACAGCGGCAGTACGCAGCCGACCTATATCGGCAAGCGCAAGATCGAACACGTCCTGAATGACTTGAAGGCTCTCAATCCAAAACAGCTGCGTATTGTCGGATTTACCGACAGAACCGGCTCGGACGCGGCCAATCAAGCGATCTCGGAAGCTCGGGCCGAAAGTGTTGCCGATCTTCTGCAGGAGCGTGGTCTCGACATCCCGGTCGTGATCGATCCGAGAGGCGAAAGTAACCTCCTCTATCCCACGCCTGATGGTGAAGCCGAGCCGTTGAACCGTTGTGTCGGCATCATTGCAACGCGATGACAATGCCTGTCCTGAAGCCCAAGACTGAGCATGCGCCGGTAAGCCGGGGAGAGGGAACGATGCATTGCCGATTTCTCGGCTGGTTCATGGCCGTCGTCATCGCTGGTCCAGGCGTCATGATGAGCGAGAGCATCGCTTTGCGCGCAGAGGGCGTTGACGAACAATCAGTCTTTCGCATCGTCGCCGATGTCTCGGGCGGCGATGCACGGCTGATCGCCGTCGGTATCAGTGCGCTTGCCAGACAGAAGATCGAGGACTTCGACTTCGACATCGCCTGGGCTGGATTTGGCGAGGACTCGCTCGATCTCATTCGGCAGGATGACAAAGAGTTTGCCTTGATCGACCTCAATCAAGTCGACAGCACGGCGCTCGCCGCGCGCGATGATCTGCGCGCGGTGATGAAGTACTGGCCGGACGATCAATCGAGCTCAGAGCCGTCAGCGGGCCCGAACGCCGGCCATCTTCTGGCGGTGAAGCCATCGGTGGATGCGGAGCTTGTTCGGGCATTTGTGGCGGCTGTCGAGACGGACAACATCATCTTGAAGGCTTCCAGTATCGACATCGAAAAGCTCGACCCTTCTATCGCCATGGCCGATCTGCCGATACCGCTTCATCAGGGATTGAAGACCTATGCGCGGGAAGTCGGCTCACGTTCGGTCGTTTCGGTCCCGCCTTCAGAAACATCACCTCCAAAAACGGAAGCTGTCGACGTCGCCAGAGCAACGAGCGCCGAGGAACCGGAAACGTCGCCTTCCGTCATTCCGATCGCGATCAAGCCTGCTCAAACGCCTATTCCCAAGCCGACATCGGGTGGCTCGCGCTCATACACCGTGTATTTCGATTCCAATGATGCCAGGCTGGATGAGGTTGACTTCAAGTCGGTGGCAAGGGCTTGTCAATATGCCTCCAAGCTGCCGCGAGCGAAGTTCACCATTTCCGGTTTTACGGATACTGCCGGATCGATGGTTGCCAACAAAGAGCTGGCTGCGCTCAGGGCTGCCGAAGTCGCGGATGCGATCCGAAAAGACCCTCGCTTCCGGGATGCGCTGAGTGTCATGGAATTTGGCGAGTCGAAGCCTGCTGTCGAGACCAAAGACGGGGTGGGCGAAGCCTTGAACCGGCGGGTGTTGATCACGATCGCTACGGACGAGTGACGCGATCGGGCCCGGAACGCTCGCGACGGTTCACCGATCATTCATCCGAACCTCGTAGCCCCGCTCGGTCAAGGCGACGACGACGCGCTCAATCTGCTCTTCGCCGCGCATCTGGAGCACCAGATCGACGAGCGTCGAGCGCACCGATGAGCCGCCGAACGCCCTTTGGTGCGCGATGTCCACGATATTGCTATCGAGTTCGCCGAGCACCTGGGTGAGCTCGGAAAGGGCGCCTGGCATATCACGGATCTCGACGCCGAGCCTGATCAGACGGCGGGTTCTGGCCATGCCGCGCTGCAGGATCGAGGAGAGGATCATCATGTCGATATTGCCGCCGGACAGGACGAGGACGACGCGCTTGCCCCGGAAAACGTCCGGGTGTTTACGAAGGGCGGCGAGCGATGCGGCGCCGGCCCCTTCGACCACGGTCTTTTCTATCTCCAGGAGGTCGAACACCGCCTGCTCGATCTGCTCCTCGCTGACCGTCAGCATGCGGTCGACATGGTCTCGTATCAGCGGCAATGTAAGATCACCCGGTGATTTCACCGCAATGCCCTCCGCCACGGTGCCCGGTTCTGCGGCAGCCGTGGGGCTTTGGTAATAGGCCTCAAACACCGAGGCGTAACGCTCGGCCTGCACGCCCACCACCTGGACGTCAGGCGCTACGCTCTTGATGGCGACCGCCGTACCGCCGATCAGCCCGCCGCCGCCGACCGGCACGATCACCGCATCGATGTCGGCGACGCTCTCCACGATCTCCAGGCCAACCGTGCCTTGACCAGCGATTACGCGCGGGTCGTTGAACGGATGGACGAGGGTGAGGCCACGCTCTTCGGCGAGCTTTTCGGTAAACGCACGGGTTTCGTCGAACTGATTGCCGTGCAGCAGGACTTCGGCCCCGAATACGCGGGTCTGCTCGACCTTGGCATTCGGGGTCGAGCGCGGCATGACGATCGTGGTCGGGATGCCCTGCCTTTTTCCGTGATAGGCGAGGGCCTGGGCATGATTGCCCGCGGACATGGCGATCACGCCGCTTGCGGTTTCCCCGTGGCCCATCTGCAAGAGACAGTTGAGCGCACCACGCTCCTTGAAGGATGATGTGAATTGCAGGTTTTCGAATTTCAAAAACACGTCGCTGCCAGTCAGCTGCGATAGTGTTTCCGAACGAACGCAGGGTGTCTCGACGATCTGCCCCTTCAGACGAGACGCCGCAGCCCTGATGTGGCGTGACCACTCCATTGACTTTTCACCGCCTTCGAAGAAAGGGCCAGGGATCACACGGGTATGCGTCCCTTTGTCGGGATGGTCGGCAGTGAACAGCAAGCCAAGAGGCGGATCAACTGATCACTGCCTCACGAAGCGAAGCCCGGACACCCCAGCCGCCTGAGGCAAGTAACGGCTGACCGCCCTGCGGTCAATGTCCTAGAATCTGGCTTAAGAAAAGCTTGGTGCGGTCGGATCTGGGGTTTTTGAAGAATTCTTCGGGCTCGTTCTGCTCGACGATCTGCCCTTCGTCCATGAAGATCACGCGGTGGGCCACTTGTCGCGCAAAACCCATTTCGTGGGTGACGCAAAGCATGGTCATGCCGTCCTCGGCGAGCTCGATCATGGTGTCGAGGACTTCCTTGATCATTTCAGGGTCAAGGGCCGAGGTCGGTTCATCGAACAGCATGATACGCGGCTTCATGCATAGCGAGCGCGCAATCGCGACGCGCTGTTGCTGGCCGCCGGAGAGCTGGCCCGGATATTTGTCCGCCTGTTCCGGGATCTTGACCTTGGTGAGGAAATGCATCGCCGTTTCCTCGGCTTCCTCCTTCGGGGTCTTGCGGACCCAGATCGGCGCGAGCGTGCAGTTTTCGAGGATGGTCAGATGCGGGAACAGGTTGAAGTGCTGAAAGCACATGCCGACCTCGGAGCGGATCGTGTCGATGTTCTTGAGATCCGAGGACAAGAGGGTGCCGTCGACCTCGATACTGCCCTTTTGGTGTTCTTCAAGCGCGTTGATGCAGCGGATCAGCGTCGATTTGCCGGAGCCTGACGGTCCACAGATCACGATGCGTTCACCTCTGAAGACATTGAGGTTGATGTCGCGCAGCACATGGAACGAGCCGTACCACTTGTTCATATCCTGAATAATAATCGCAGGCCCGGCCTGCTCGTCGACTTGGGCTAGAGCTGGATCAGACATGGTCG
>JBPCVQ010000040.1:0-5038 GCA_051010395.1 Geminicoccaceae bacterium
GTTCTGAAGTTTCTGGGGGACGGCCTGCTCGCGACCTTTCCGCTCAATGGCAAGACCACCGAAGATCTTTGCGAGAAAGCATTGGATGCGGCATCCGAAATCCTGAAGCAGACCACCGAGCTCGACAACGAACGCCGCGCCGCCGGCAAGCCGGTGATGGATCTCGACATCGCCCTTCATCTTGGCGATGTCTACTGGGGCAATGTCGGCAGTGCTGAGCGGTTGGACTTCACCGTCGTCGGTCCTGCCGTCAACGAGGCCTCGAGGATCGAAGCGCTCTGCACCCAATATGAACGCAACCTTCTCATGTCAGAGACCTTCGCAGCGGCAGCGAAGCGCTCAGCCCATCGACTGGTCTCGATCGGCCGGTTCGCACTCCGCGGCGTACGCTCGGCCCAGTCGATCTACACCTTGGATGAGGTATAGCGCTATTTTCACTCAGATCGAGCCATCCGCTCGATCACCGATGGCCGCTTCAGCTCTCAGATAGTGGCTGGCAACAGGCAAACACACCCTGATCGAGCGAATACCGCCTCAGGCCGGAAGGCTTTCACCGGCCTGATCGTAACCGTAGCTGGCGGCGCGACGCTCGGAAATGACAGCACGGTTCAAAAGAAGGCTGACCTTTTCTGTGTTGACATCCAGAAGGTCTAGAGAAGCGTCCAGCTGCATTCCCGTCGCTTCGCCTGCCCCGATCACCAGGACCACCTCGTCGGCATGGGGAGCAAGCACCGCGGCCTCTGTCGTAGCCAGCAGTGGCGGTCCATCCATCACGATCATGTCGTAGCAGCCAAGAGCGATGATCCGCTTAAGCAAATCCGCCATGGCTTTGCCGCCAAGCATGCTGGATGGCGACTTCGTCGCTTCACCAGCTGGTAGGACCGAAAGCGGGACTTCCGCGAATCTGATCATCATTTCATCGACATCGGCTGCTGGATCAGCGAGGCATTCGAACAGGCCCTTTTTGCGATAGGGAAACCCCATAACCCGCGGCACACTTGGATTGGCGAGATCGCTGTCGATCAACAGGACGTTTAGCTGCTCTTCGATCGCCAGGCTGAGCGCGAAGTTGATCGAACTGAACGTCTTGCCCTCACCAGGATTCCCAGAGGTGACCAGAACAATCGGACAGCGCCTTTTGCTTTGATCGCCATTCTCCTCCTCTTCAGGGCCGAAGAAACAAAGGCGTCGGAACAGCCGCCGCTTCACCATACTGAAGTCACGCGCGAGATCGAGGTCAATGGTCGACGGCGAGATGAAGCCGAGCTTGGCAAGACGGCCGAAGTCAAGGTTCAGCTTGCCCTCGTCTTCTGATTTCTCTCCGCGGATCTTGGCTCCTAGGTCAGTCCAAGGTGTGTGAACGTAGGCAGACGTATGCCGCTTGGTCTTTGTTCCTGAAAACAACATCAGAGTTTCGCCCAAATCCACTGCAACGGTGACCCTTGTGTGCTCGTTGCAACATTGCCCAAGGTCGACGTTGGCGGTCCGGCCTCGGAGAGGTAAAGGAGCGTTGCAAAAACGCCGACCAAGGCAAGAGATCCGCTGGCGACACCGACCCATCCGGCCATAGTGCCACTAGGCTGCGAAGGCCGGACCGCTTCAGACACGCCCCCAAGAATGGGAAGATCGAAAGCGGCTTTCAGCTGATCGACGGTCAGAAAGCTTCCGCTCAACAATTGACGCCCGACGGCGAAGGCGACACCCGAGCCGAAGCCGACCATCAGGATCGTTGCGAGAAACAAACCGCGCGGTGGTCCGATGGGTTGCAGAGGCACCACCGGCGGATCGATGATCCGGTATTCGATACGACTGATGCCGCTATCCAGATCCCTTGCGATTTGAGCGGACTCGCGCCGCTGAATGAGCTGCTCATATTGCGCAAGGAGAACGTTGTAATCACGGGTCAATCGTGTGAGATCCGCCTCCACTTCCGGCGCCGACGCCACGGTCGTCGAGAGGACGCCGATCTCATTCTCAGCGAGCACGAGCCGCCTTCGCAGATCCTGAATTGACGCTTCCGCAAGCTGCAGTTGATCGACCAGCGCGCCAAACTCGGGGTTTGCGACACGAGCACTGCCCGTACTGGGTGTCGACTGTTCGACCGCCAATTGCCGCTCGGCATTCTCGATCAGCCCTCGAAGTGCGATGACCTCAGGATGCCGGTCGGTATAGACCATCAACTTTGTCTGAAGCTCTTGCGCAAGGCTCTGTATTCTGAATTGCGCGACGCTCAGTCCACCCGGTGCCGTTTGGTAGGCGGCGGCAGCCATTTTGGGCGTAACGTCGATCTGCGTCTTGAGTTGATCACGCCGCCAGATCGCGGATTCGATTTCTGCGTTAAGCCTGCGAAGCTCAGCTTCCCGCTGCTCGAGCGCCCGTTGATTGCGATCCACACCGCCAAGTTCGTCTGCATGCTCTTTTCTGAAAAGGGCAACCTCGACCTCGGCCTCCCGCAGTTTCGCTTCATAGTCCTCGATCTGCTTGTCGATGAAGTCGCGTGCTTCCTCGACGTCCTGCTGCGAGTGACCGAGATTTTGTTCGACGAAGATCTGCAGGATCGAATCGACGACGCGCTGTGTCAGGCGCGGGTTTTGATGGGCATAGCTGATTTGGAACAAGCTTGCCCCTTCAGTTTTGATCTTGATGTCTCTCGACAATCCTTCGATCAAGGCCAGACGTTCGACATCACTGTGGATGGTATGATCCAGATCGGTCATCCGGATCAATTCTTCGAGATTGGGAACCGACAGCAGCGTACGCCGCATCATTTCGACCTGCCGGTTGAAATCAGGAGCGACCGCGAGGCCCTTCATCAGGGGGCCCAGTATCGTTTCGGTATCAATATAAATCCGCGCACGCGCCATATAGCGATCGGGCATGGATGCCAAAAAAAGCCAACCGAAAAGGCAGACCAACCAGGCCACCGCAAGAGCTTGCCAGCGGTAGCGCTTGAGCGCTGCAATATGGGGCAAAAGGAGCGCGCGATAGTCAACCATGGTGGGTAAACTCCCTGCGCATCACAGCAAGCTCTTGGGCACGACGATCAGGTCGCCAGGACGCAGCTTTGCATTTGCCGACATCCTGCCGTCGTCGAGAAGATCATCCAGCTTCAGCTGGTAGGTGCGCTCGCGGCCATTCACTTTGCGGATCAACTTTGCATCATTCCCATCGGCATATTCCGTCAAACCCTGTGCCTCCGCCATGACGTCGAGGATGCTCATATGCATCTGATAATGCACCGTTATCGGACGTGCGACCTCGCCGATCACCTTGACCATCTGGGCGGTTTGATTGGCGAAGCCCTCAACGACGACAGAAGCCTTGGGGTCCTGTACGAAGAGTCTAAGCGCTTCTTCGATGTCACGCGCCAGAACGGTCGGGCTCTTTCCCGCCGCCACCAAATCCTCGACTAGAGGAATGGTGATCCGGCCATCAGGACGCACCGGCACCGTCACCGACAAATCGGGCGCGCGCCAGACAAAAATCTGAACGACATCCAATGGCGCGATGGCGTATTCAGGCGTATCCAGAATGTCATTCTCAGTCAGCTTTGGTGGCGGCGGAAATTCCCGGCAGCCAACAAAGGAGAAAAGAAGCACAAAGATGATCGAGAAGCGCACCAAATCTCTTGGCAGCTTCGTAAGCCCAAGCCCCCCATCACGACGCGGCTCGATGGCGTGATGCTTGTCACCTTTAGCCAAACTGTCAGCGCCCAGCCGCCTGGAACGCTCAACAATCAAGCGCCAGCGACATACACGCCATGAGCCAGCGAATGTCGCAAGATTTGGTAGATGTGCTTTTCCTATATTTCCGTCCATTGCCCGTTGCACTGTTTTGTTTAGAGGAAAATTTGAATCGATTTCGAATGATTGATACCGAAGTACAATGGATTGAAGCTCCTCCTTTAAACCGAAAATGCATTGACTTCGTGACATTTTCATACCGTATGCCATGCATCCTGCGCTTTCATACAACCTATGATAGTTCGTACCTGCGAATAAAATATACGTCAAGATGATTTTAGTGAAAATTGGATCTACCAAAAGTTTGTTTTCTCTTCGGGAAAAAACTATCATTGTTTATTGATTGAGATCATTTTTTCAAACATGGCTGGCTCTCTAAAGTCGTTTTCACATATTCTGATTAACTTATTGATATAATTCAATTATTTTTCATAGAATTCACCTCCGGCCCGCACAGGATCAAGCAAATTAGTCGCGATGATGATAAAAATTTGAATAAGAATCACCGCTTCTTAAAGCGATCGCGCAGCAGATCTCAAGGAGATCCGGAAGCGCATGCTGTTTTGCTACCGAAGGTTGTCAACCCCAATCCGTAAAATCCGCATCTGCAACCAGGCAACAGATCTCCGCTCACCAATAATAGGCTATTTTACACTGGCTCAGATCGCACACCTGAATGATTGTTCGTTAACAGCGCGTTGACGAATACGGACTTCAGAACGTGATCAATAGGACTTGGATACCGCGGACGGTGCCTTGGTCGGGTCCATCAACGATGAGGAGGCAGCTCAAGACGACGTCGGTTTGTTCCTCGATGGGATAACGCAGCCAGATCACGCTGATTTTGGCGTTTGACGTTGGTCCCTGAAGGCGGACCAGGGCGTTGTTGATCTATGTAGCCTTTGCTATGGTGATGTTGATCCTTGCTTGAGCTGGCGTGCGGTAGCCGATGCTCGAATGGCGGCGTTGGTGGTTGTAGAAGATCTCGATGTACTCGAAGGGCACGGCTCTGGCCTCACGGCGTGTGGCGAACCGGGTTCGGTGTACGAGCTCGGTTTTGAGCGAGCTGAAGAAGCTTTCCATGGGTGCATTGTCGAGGCAATTGCCCTTTCGGCTCATGGAAGCCTCGATGCGATGGAGCCTGAGCAGTTTGCGATAGTCGCCGCAGGCGTATTGGGCGGATTCAAACGGTCGTCGCAACACGGTTTCCTTTATCTCATCGCAGGAACTGATCCAGGGCCTCTGCTGGCGTCCTCCAACCAAGGGTCTTGCGGGGCCTTGTATTGAGGGTCATC
>JBPCVQ010000041.1:0-5887 GCA_051010395.1 Geminicoccaceae bacterium
TAGGTGATGGTGGCGCATTCGACGGCGCGGCGGATCAGGTAGCGATCGATGCCCTTTGCCAGATTGCGACGGTTGAAGCGATAGGCCCATTCACGCAGATATCGCGGCAGGTGTTTGGCGGAGACGCCGTGATGGGTGCCGACGATCCAAGCCTTGATCGTGCTGAACAAGGTGTGGATGATCGGAAAGAATTCGCCGGCGTTGTCGCTCTTTCCCTGAATGACTGGGGTGTGTTTGAGATGGTCGCCGAGGGCGGCTTTCTTGCCTTGATAGCCGGCAAAACCATCGGTCACCAAGTGCGATTTGGCCGCGACATTGCCTTTCAGGAAGCCGCCGAGTTCGGAGGCGCTGGCGGCAGGCAGCACGGCGATCCGAGCGCTACCGGCGTAGAACCCGTGCTGGCGCTCCAAGGCATGACTATAGTGACCGTTTCTATTCTTGGGTGCTGGTTTCTTTTCGACCGCAAGCGCAACCAGGCTTTTGTTGGGATTGTTGGTGCTGCGTCCGGGGCTTTTGGGATCACCGCGGCCGCCGATATAGCTTTCGTCAGCTTCCAGATAACCACAAAGCGGCCGTGCCGGATCTTCGCTCAGACCATGACGCAGTTTGTGGAGGATAGACCAGGCGGTCTGATAGGCGACCTTGAGTTCCCGTTCGAGGAACTTCGCTGAAACGCCCCGCTTGTCACGTCCCATGAGATAGGCGGCGAGAAACCATTTCGGCAACGCCGTCCGCGTTCGATGGAAGATCGTCCCTGACGTCACCGATTCCTGATGAGCGCAGGCTGCGCATTGAAAAACCCGGGCCCGAGACTTCAATTGCCACGCCTCGCAGCCGCCACATTTTGAACAGAGATAACCATCCGGCCAGCGCAGTTCAGCCAGGTATTCGATGCACTGCTTCTCGTCGCCAAACTGCGCCATGAACTCCAGAATGCCGGACATGCTTCCCCCTCTTTTGAGCCCGGAATTCTAGCTGAAAGCGATCATCCAAAAAAGAACATTTGGCGAACATGCTTTAACTGGATAGGGAGATGGCCGCGATTATGATATCACAGTAGGAGCCTCTTGGATCATTGATGATCAAGGCACCGACATGCTAAATGAGGCCTACACTTACATTAGAAGATTCCTGATGGCATCCAACTCTCTCGACTGGAATACACTTAGGCTTGTGCTTGCTGTGGCACGATATGGTTCGTTTTGGGCGGCAGGCAAATCGCTGAATCTGCATCACGCGACAGTTTCAAGGCAGATTGATTCTGTCGAGAAACATCTCGGCGGAAAGCGTCTTTTTGACCGCACCAAACAGGGTGCAGCCCTTACTGCATACGGGAAAGAGATCCTGATTTTCGCCGAAGTGGTCGAGCGTCAGTTCATGCGTCTTGAAGCAGAACTCGGGCCGTCTGACGAAACCGTAGGCGAGATTAGATTGGCAATGCGGACCGCGATCAGCCTTTGGCCGCTTACATGTTGCCTTGCAGACTTTCAAGCCGATAATCCCAGGATCAAGTTACAGGTTTTGACGGAACATCAAGGCTTCTTTGACTCGGAACAGGGTTTGGCGCATCTGAGCTTGCGCTTCCATGAACCCATTGGCGAAGGTGTCGATGTTCTGTTTTCGATTGGCGTCGCGTTTGCACCTTATGCAGAAACATCAGTGGCCAAGAATGCTGACGCGCTGCCATGGGTAGGCTTTTCTGGCAAGTTTGAAGGGCGAGGTGCCGAACGATGGATGGCTAAGAATGTCGATCCGGCATTAATCAATTGGCGTACCGATTGCTTTGCGCACGCCCGAGTGATGACCATGACGGGACGCTATAGGACGGTGTTGCCCTGCACCATCGGAGATGGCCTGCCAGGCCTCTCCAGGATCGGCCCGACATTGCCCGGCGTGGCTGACGATTTCAGCATCGTATCCCATCGAGATGCGCTGACTTTGCCACGCGTTCTGCAACTGAGCGACTTTCTTGTACGCTGTGTCGAGGAGAAGCGCGGCCTGATCGAAGGCAAGCTCAGTTAGGCCGATTGCAAGGGAGCCTGCATGACCAATGTCAGAGGCTCCATCAGACCAGCGCAAAATGTATCGAAATTTCAAAGTTGAATGATGGCATTAGTCAGTTTTATGAAACACTGTCTTTATCTATCAGACTTAATGGTATAGTCGAAACGAAAGATCCCTTTGGAATCCTCGGCTTAGCCATCGAATTGGCCAAATTGACCATTGATAATCTGCGCACTAGGAAACGATATATTTCCGCTTGCATTGATCATATTTGCACATCATAACACATTCTGGTCAGGCTAAAAGTGCCTCTTGTCTGCAACTAACCATCTGATCGTCATCCATAGCCCTTACCGTGATTTGCAGACTACTGGAACTTAGCTTCGGCATGTTTGAAAGCTCTCCAATTCGGTTAGCAAAAGCCACCGAGAGCATTAGGGAAGGGAGTTTATTTATCATGGCAAGAGTTTTTCTATTGGCGCCGCTCCTTGTTTCCATTTTGGCTATCGGCGGCGCCCGTGCAGAAATCACGATCGCGATGGTTGGACCATTGACCGGTTCTTCTTCAGCTATTGGCGAACAGATGCAAAAGGGCGCAGAGATGGCTGTTCGTCATATCAACGCTTCTGGTGGCGTTCTAGGTCAGCCCTTAGTTTTGGAAGTCGGCGATGATACCTGCGACCCTGATGATGCGGTCGCGGTTGCCGAGCAGTTGCGCGACAGCCGCGCGGTTTTTGTCGCCGGCCACTTTTGCTCGGGTGCATCGATCCCAGCATCCCAAGTCTACGCAGAAGCTGGCATTTTGCAGATCTCACCGGGCTCGACCAATCCCACGCTTACGGATCAAGGCCTGGACAACGTGTTTCGCGTTTGCGGGCGGGACGATCTGCAAGGGCCGACTGCGGCGAATTATGTCCTGGACAACCAGCTGGCGTCCCGGATTGCGGTCGTGCACGACAAGAGCGCCTACGGCAAAGGTCTCGCCGACGAATTCCGCAGACAGCTCGTCGCACGTGGCACCGAAGAGATCCTTTATGCCGGCATCGACGCCGGTGTTCAGGACTTTAGCGGGCTGATCGACGAGATGAAGGCGGCCGACGTCGAGCTGATCTATTTCGGCGGCTATCATCTCGAAGCCGGGTTGATCGTCCGGCAAGCGCGTGACCTCGGCCTGGACGCAACGCTGATGTCCGGTGACACGCTCCTGACACGTGAGTTCTGGGACATCACGGCCGAAGCTGGCGAAGGCACGCTGTTTACCTTCGAGGCCGATCCGCGCACCTTCGAATTCGCCAAGGAAACAGTGCTCCAGTTTCGGGAAAGCGGTTACGAGCCCGAGGGCTACACACTGTTCACCTACGCCACCATCGAAGTTTTCGCTCAGGCTGCGGAGATTGCCGGTACGACTGAACTTAAGGCGGTCGTGGAAGCTCTCAAGAACAATCAGTTCGATACCAAGCTCGGCCAAGTCGCCTTCGACGCCAAGGGCGACGTCATCGGGACGGGCTATCATGTCTATCTGTTTTCCGATGGTCGCTACGAGATGATCAGCGGCTGATCAAATCAAGCAAAGACGTCTGATGGCGCGACGCCTCAAGTCATTTCGAGGACATGTCATGAACAACCACCGACGGCATTGGTTCCTTGCCCTGTCTGCAGCGCTCCTCACGGTCCTGGGTGCCGGAGGGACGCACGCCAGGTGGGCATTCGTCAGCCCTGACATGCTGGCGAACACGACGCGATCCCTGATCGAAACCCTATCGACGAAGACCATCGAGCCACACCAATGCCCCTACCATCTATTGCTCGATGATCTCACCATTCTCGACGAGGAAACATCGCGACAATTCCATGATGCGTTGACGGCATCAATTCGCGACGCCCATCCCGAAGGCCAGGCCTGTATGGTGGTTCGACACAAGTTGGGTGGCCCAGATGGTTCGGCAAAAACCCGCGAAGAGCTATTGTTACTGCTGGCGGCCACCGGGCCCGGAACCATCATCGAGATGAGCTACTTGAACATGAGCAACGAACTGGTCGTCATGGCGCGTGCGACCAGCACGGATGGGGGCTATCGCGGGTTCACGCGCCAGGTTCAGCTTCCGGCGCGGCGTGTGGACGACGATCAGACGACTGCCATCGCCGAGAAGACACCGGTACCGACAGAGAAACCCGCGCGCGCGGGGCCTCCTGTCGAAACAGCTGGCCAAACGCTGAGCATTCACGGATCACCAGCCCTGACGGAAAGATTGATGCCTAGTCTGGCACGGGCTTTCCTGGAGTCGCAAGCAACGGATCACGGGGAATTGATCGTCAGCGAATTCAGCGATGACAATGGCGATCATGTTCTGTCGGTGAACGACGCAACGCCGGATCAGATCGGCCATATCAGGATCCGCAGCAATGGCGCATTTCAGGCGCTCGACAACCTGAGCGCCGGGCGTACACATGTCGTCGCCAGCTATAGGCCGGTCACCGACGCCGAGCATGCCTCATTTGCTGAGAAACACGACGTCGACATGCGCACACGCGAGGCCGAGCATGTCATCGGCCTGGCAGGGGTCGAGATTCTGGTCAATGAAACCAACAAGCTGCCGACAGTTAGCCGCGACACATTGCGGGCAATTTACAGCAAGAAGATTTCGAATTGGCAGGATCCAGCGGTCGCTGACGCCAACCTCCGAGAGCCAATCAAAGCGATAGGGCCAGGAGCGGGTTCCAACGCCACCGAAATCCTTCGGACACTGGTCATGCGAGGCCTGCCGCCACTCTACCAATCCAGCTTAGATTGGGGAGGCGAAATTCCCGCCATGGTGAAGGCCGACCAAAACGCGGTCGCCTTCGCCACAACGCACGTGTCTGACGGAGGAAACTCCGTCGCAATCGATGAGTGCGGTCATGCCTATGACTTCGATCCTTTTTCGATCAAGAGTCTCGACCATCCGCTTTCGGTCCCGCTCTTTTTGTATGTCGATCCCAGCGAGGCTGATGACGATCGCGACCGGTTTCTCGATTTTGTCATGTCACCCTCGCCCGGCCGAGGCCAGACGATCGTCGACGATCACTTTGCCAATCTCGATGTGCTGATCTCCAACAATCTGGATACCCGCAAACGGCAAGCGGTTGTCAATCAGCAAAGGCCGGTTCTTCGCAATTCCCATACTTTGTTCCGCATGATCATCAGCGATGCTCGCCGCGCCTCGACAACCTTTCGATTTCGATATGACAGTGACACACTGGAACTCGACAGCTATGGACAACGCGCCGTCGAACGTCTTGTCGAAACCATCAGGAACGAGGGCATCACAGCTGATCGTGTCATGCTGTTTGGATTTGCCGATTCACAAGGCCCCGCCGACTACAATCTAGAACTTGCGGCCAGCCGGGCGAAATCTGTTGCGCAAGCATTACAAAGTCATGGTCTAGAGGTTAGTGAAGGCAACCTTTTTGCCATTGGCGAGGATGCGCCCATCAACTGCAACCTGACGAGCGAAGACTACGTCGACGAGATCGGCTCGGCGCGTAACCGTCGAGTCGAAGTCTGGATTGCTGATTCTAGGCATGACATGGCGCGGAATGCTGAATGAAAGAACGGCGAGTAGCTGACCAGTGGACGACATCGTGCCCCGCCGCTTCGTTGACATTGCTCCGTTATCCTGGACCAGGGCGTTCTTGATCTATGCAGCCTTTGCCACGGTGATGTCCATTCTTGCTTGCGCTGGTGTCCGGTAGGCGATGCTCGAGTGGCGTTGTCGGCGATTGTACAACTCTACACCACAAGACCCACAATACCTCGTTGAAGTTGGTTCGGGGCGACGCGGCAAGGGTTGCGTATGCTTGGCACCCTTGGTTTGGTCGGTTGGTTCTCGTTCATGATCTGAAG
>JBPCVQ010000042.1:0-10934 GCA_051010395.1 Geminicoccaceae bacterium
CTGCGTGACCATTTCGGGCTCGCCATGGCGCTTAGCGTAGTAGCTGCCCATCAGACCCTGCAGTTCAGGGAACTCGCCGACCATGCCGCTGACCAAATCGGCTTTCGCCAGATGGGCGGCGCGGCCGGCAGGGGCCGGTTCCGCTCCTTCAATGCGTTCTGCAAGCCAGCCGGCGAGCGTCTTGATCCGCCTTACCTTGTCGCCGACGCTGCCGAGTTTGGCAGGAAACACAATGTCATCAAGCTTCGGCACCAAGTCATCCAACGGGCGGCGCCCGTCCTGGTCCCAGAAGAATTTTGCGTCCCAGAGACGTGCCCGAAGAACCCGCTGGTTCCCGGTGATGATCGCCTCGCCACCGTCCTTGGCTTCGACATTAGCAATGGTGATGAACCTCGGGGCGAGGTTCCCGGACTCATCCTCCAGAGCGAGATATTTCTGATGCGCGCGCATGGAGGTGACCAGGACTTCCGGCGGAAGCTGCATGAATCTGTTGTCGATCACGCCGGTGACGGCGACCGGCCATTCGACCAGGCCGGTGACTTCGTCGAGGAGGCCATCGTCCTTGCGAAGGCGAAGGCCATACTGCTTGGCGATCAACTCGGCCTGCCCCTTGATGCCGGCACGGCGCTCGTCCCGATCGAGTACGACATAGCGGCGGGCCAATTCCTTCCGGTAGTGCGAAAAACTCTCGACCTCGAAGGGTTCAGGCGCGTGGAAGCGGTGGCCTCGACTGGTGTTGCCAGATATTACCGGCCCAAAAGTCAACGGTATGGCCGCGCCATCGAGGAGGCAGAGGATACTGTGGAGGGGCCGGACCCAGCGGACGTCGTGGTCGGACCAGCGCATGGATTTCGGCCAGGGGAAATTTTTCAGGACATCAGGGATAATCTCGGTCAGGAGCTCGGCAGTCGGCCTTCCGACCCTCTGGAAGCGGGCAACGTGGAAGGCGCCCTTCTTGTCCTCCTGTTCGGTGAGTTCGTAGCTCTCCGTGCCAAGCGAGCGTTTGAAGCCTTCGAGCGCTTTTTCAGGTGCTCCGACCCTCGGCCCCTTGCGCTCGACGTCCATGTCCGGCTGCTGGGCTGCAAGGTCGTCGATCACGAGAACGAGACGCCTTGGCGTGGCGAAGGTTTGAGCCTTGCCGTAGCTGAGTTCGGCTTCGTCCAGGGCTTTGCAAATCAATGCCGCAAGATCGTTCTTGGCGCGAACCTGCATGCGGGCTGGGATTTCTTCGGAGAGGAGTTCGAGGAGGAATTCAGCCATGTTACGCTGCCCCTCGCAGGGGCCGGCTCGCAATCCAGGCCTCGCAGCAACTTCGTGCCAGCGCTCTGACGCGTCCGATATAGGCGGCGCGTTCGGTGACGCTGATCACGCCGCGCGCATCCAGGAGATTGAAGAGGTGGCTCGCCTTTAGGCATTGGTCATAGGCGGGCAGTGCCAATGCGGGAGTGTTGTTGCCCGAGCCTTCGCCAAGGAGCGACGCGCATTCGGCCTCAGCATCCTCGAAGTGGCGGAACAGGCGCCCGGTGTCGGCGCGTTCGAAGTTGTTGGCGGAGTATTCGACCTCGGCCTGGTGAAACACCTCGCCGTAGCGCACGCCCTTGCCGTTGAAATTCAGGTTATAGACGTTTTCGATGCCCTGGACGTACATGGCGAGCCGTTCCAGGCCGTAGGTCAGTTCGCCGGAGACCGGCTTGCAGTCGAAGCCGCCGACCTGCTGGAAATAGGTGAACTGCGAGACTTCCATGCCGTCGCACCAGACCTCCCAGCCGAGCCCCCAGGCGCCGAGCGTCGGGCTTTCCCAATCATCCTCGACAAAGCGAATGTCATGATTTTTGAAATCGATTCCGATTCTTTTAAGACTTTCGAGGTAGAGGTCCTGCAAGTCGGCTGGTGACGGCTTCATGATCACCTGGAACTGGTAGTAATGCTGCAGGCGGTTCGGGTTCTCGCCATAGCGGCCGTCGGTCGGGCGACGTGATGGCTGGACGTAGGCGGCGTTCCAGGGCTCGGGGCCGAGAGCACGAAGCGTGGTGGCGGGGTGAAAGGTGCCGGCGCCGACCTCCATGTCATAGGGCTGGAGGATAAGGCAGCCCTGGTCGGACCAGAATTGCTGCAGAGTCAGGATCAGATCCTGAAAGCTGTTGGAAGGCGATGTTGTCACGGTTTTGTTCTTTAAAGAATGTGGCGGATGGCAGCTCTTGCGCGAGCTGTCGGACCCTACTCGGCGCCCGTGCCCGAATCAAGCACGGCAGCGCCGCGGAGCTGACTTACCAAGCCTCCAGACCTCGTCACGTTTTGCAGCTGCAACGCTCGCGCGGATCGATGTAGGCGCCGCATCGGGGGCAGGCGACCATCTCGACGGCCTTGGGCTCGCTAGAACGGTTGGCCTCTCGACGATCACCCGTGTTCCCCGGGCGTGGCACGCCCCCCCCGCCGGTGTTGCCGGTGAGCTTGGAGATCATCGAGAATGCCTTCCAGATGGCGACCACGGCGGCGATGGTGAAGAGGATCTTGCTGATCATATCTCAGTCTCCTCGGCGTCAAAGGCCGAAACGCGCCCAAAGCGCCCGCTCTTCCAAACTGTCGAGCGCACCATCGATCCAAGCGCGGGGGTCGCCAAAGTCAACCCCGGGGGCGGTGCCCCCCATGCGGAGGCGGCGTTGCCACCAGGGTTTGGGCTTGGTGACCAGCGGCATTTTCAGGTCATCGCCAAAGCGCTCCTTCAGGACGCCATGGAGGTGACCGAGGCCGTCGATCAAGCCGATCTCAAGCGCCTTCTTGCCGGTCCAGACCTGGCCTTCGAAGAGGTCCGTGTCCTCGCCCTTTAGCTGCTCGCCACGGCGCTCGCGGACCCAGGTCCGGAAATTCGCGTGGCAGTCTTCCATGATCGTCTTGAGCCTGGCGACGCCCTCCGAATCTTCAGTTCGAAAGGGGTCGAGAAGGGACTTGAACTCGCCGGCAGTGTAGACCCTGCGCTCGACGCCCAGCTTTTTCATGGCATCGACGAAGCCGAAGCCCGCACTGATCACGCCGATGCTGCCGACGATCGAGTTAGGATCGGCGAAGATCTCATCCGCGGCGAGCGCCAGCCAGTAACCGCCGGAGGCGCCGACATCCTCGACGAAGGCGATGACCGGGAGTTCGTGCTGGGTGGCAAGGGTGCGGATGCGCTCGCCGATCAGGGCGGACTGCACGGGCGAGCCGCCGGGGCTGTTGATGGCGAGCGCTACCGCTTTGGCGCCGCGCATCTTGAAGGCGCGCTCGATGCTGCTGTTCAAGCCCGGCAAGGACAGACCTTCACCACCACGAAGGCCGCCGCCAGCGCCGATCACACCGGCAAGGCGGATGACAGGAACGACCGGTCCCTTCTTGCCGAAGGGCGGCCAGCGCAGCCTTACCTTGATCGATTCAAGCATGGCCTTGCCTCTCCCTGGGCAATGAAGATCCCGCTATCGACATATGTTCGCGCGTCGCCCGTGGCGACCGCTCCTGGCGCGGTGGTCTCAACGGCATCGCCTTGCCGGTGCGCAGCACGGCGTTTGCGGTTGGGGAGTAGCGTCCATCCGCTTCGTGCACGACCAACCCTTGGGCGAGCTTGAGCGGCCCTTTGGCATCCTTCCACCCCTGGATCAGAATGCGCTTCGCCGGACGACCGTCAGCCTTGGGCCAGAGCGGATAGACCACGGTGTCGCCGATCTTGCCGTCGATTGCGGAAAGGAGCTCGCCCAGACGATCGGCGCGGTGGATGATGGTCAGGCAACCGGTGCTTTTCAGCATCAAAAGGCAGCCCTTCAGCCAGCCTGTCAGGTCAAGCTGGCCCTCGACATGGGCGTCGGCACGTTGGCGGACCGGCGAGGCGGTGCCGGCGTCCGCGCTCTGGAAGGGCGGGTTGGTCATGACATGATCGAAGCTCGCCGCCATCAGCCTCGGCGGCAGCTTGGCAAGGTCGCCGGCGATCATTTCCGCGCGCTTAGCAAATCCGTTCGCCTCGATATTGGCGTTGGCGATGCGCAAAAGGTCCCGCTGCAGCTCGATGCCGACCAGACGGCAGCTGGGCATGCGCGCGGCAAGGCAGAGCATGGCGGCACCGCTGCCCGCCCCTACATCCAGGATCTGCTCGCCCTGCTCGGCCGGCACGGCAGCTGCGAGAAAAATCGGATCGACGGCCACCCGATAGCCGTTTTCCGGCTGAAAAAACCGGAGGCTGCCACCGAGCAGTGCATCCTCGCTTAAGTCCAGATCATCCACCATTCAATTTCGCTTCGGCATGCTGAAGAAGAGTTTTGGCGCGATCATACACCTTCTCGTCGACCATCATGCGGCGTGGAAAGGCATTGATGCCGCCCTCGATGCCGCTGACATGCTCATCCAGGATCAAGCAGTCAATACCATCAGCTTCCAACGTAGCACGGGCCCAGGACAAATGAACCAGATCGGTCGAACGCAGAAGTTCCCGCATCGGGGCAAAATTCCAACAGAAAAGGCCGGGCAAAAGCACCCGACGGAGCGAAGTATAAAACGGGGCTACGACAATACCACCCGCATTGCCGGGAAACAAAAGCAGAAACCGCTTCCGGTCAACAGCAGAGATGCAATCCGGTCGCCATCTCATACCATTTCCGAGATGGCATGGCCTTCGTCTCGGTTCGGTCATTCGGCGGGCGGCGCGGTCGTGCCCTGCCATGTTCAGCAATCTTAGCTGGCCATTTCGACACGAAAACGGCCTCATACCATCAGAACTCCGACAGCCTGGCATACCATGGTGATGCGGCAGCCGCCGCTTTGCTAAAGGTCGGGACGGACTATATGGAGTTGCAAGGCCAGGCCGCGGCAATCAACGGTTTGCGCCGGCGCGCCAGCGCTGCTAGCTAGGGTCAGGGGTTGATTTATTCTGGGGGATATTCGCTTGACTGCTGCCGCTTCGACGCTCCACACCCGTCCCGCCCGTGACAAGCTGGAGCCCGTCCAACGGCTGGTGGCCACCGACATGGCCGACGTCAATCGGCTGATCATTGCCAGGCTGGAAAGCCGGGTCAGCCTGATCCCGGAACTCGCAGGCCATCTGGTGAGCGCCGGCGGCAAGCGCGTGCGTCCCATGCTGACGCTGATCGCCGCCGACCTTTGTGGCTATGAGGGCAAGCGCCACCATGGCCTCGCGGCAGCCGTCGAGTTCATCCACACCGCGACCCTTCTGCATGACGATGTGGTCGACCAGTCCGACCTCAGACGCGGTAACGCTACGGCGAATGCCGTCTGGGGCAACAAGCCAAGCGTCCTCGTGGGAGACTTCCTGTTCGCGCGCGCCTTCCAACTCATGGTCGATGACGGCTCCCTCCAGGTCCTGAAAATCCTCTCGGATGCCTCAGCCGTGATTGCCGAGGGCGAGGTCGCACAGCTGATCACCGCCAATGACACCGAAACCACCGAGGCTGCCTATATGGAGGTGATCGCGGCGAAAACCGCGACCCTGTTCGCCGCAGCCGCCGAACTCGGCGCCGTCGTCGCCGATCGGCCGCGGACCGACGCGGATTCTCTCAGAAGCTATGGCGAAAACCTAGGAATCGTCTTCCAACTCGTCGACGACGTTCTCGATTATAACGCGC
Organism: Geminicoccaceae bacterium; assembly: GCA_051010395.1. Lineage (GTDB taxonomy): Bacteria > Pseudomonadota > Alphaproteobacteria > Geminicoccales > Geminicoccaceae > JANQPX01. Next base: position 5,604 of record JBPCVQ010000042.1, read on the forward strand.
GAGAATCCGACCTCGGCAAGAACGTCGGCGACGACTTCAAGGACGGCAAGATCACCCTCCCCGTCGTGCTCGCCTTCGAGCGCGGCGACGCCGACGAGCGCACCTTTTGGCAACGCACCCTCGAAGAGGGCGAACAGACGCCGGAAGACTTCAAGACCGCCATCCAGCTGATGGAACGCCACGGCACCCTAAAAGACAGTATGACCCGCGCCTCCAACTACGCCGATAAAGCCAAAACCGCGCTTACCAACTTCCAAGACTCTCCAGCCAAGTCAGCCATGCTCGACCTCGTCGATTTCTGCATAGAACGCATCTACTGAGTGGCGTGGCCACAGCATTGACTTTGTGACCGTCGGTGATGAACGCGCCGGGTTTCCCAAAGGATGCCGGCAGAAACTCAGACAAGTGAATCCACGGGCGATGCCCGTTGCCCTGGCGGGAAAGTCCGTCTATAGACGAAGCATTGGTCGCGGAGTGTAGCTCAGCCTGGTAGAGCACTGTCTTCGGGAGGCAGGGGTCGGTGGTTCGAATCCACTCACTCCGACCATTGAAAACTCAGGAAAAACAAGAAAAACAAAGTGTTTAAGCGCTACGTGCAGCAAAGCGCATCCCGGCGAAACACGACAAAAAACGGTGAGTTTCTGCCAAGAAAGCTGGCAAAATCATGGCAGTCGTCCGCTAACGGCACCCAGGGTGCGTCGTCATGACCGCCACCTGCCTGCATTGCGGCGGCGATTGCGGGCTGACCGAAGGTGTCGAGATTTATCCGCACCGGCCCGATCTTGCGGACAAGCAAATCTGGAAGTGCGATCCCTGCCAGGCGACGGTCGGTTGCCATCCCGGCACACTGAATCCGCTCGGCCACGCGGCGGATGAGCCCACGCGCAAGGCTCGGAGCAATCTACACGATCTTAGGCTCGATCTGATCTGGAAGAGCCAACCTGACAAGCCAGCACAGCAGTGCCACGCGCCGGCGGGTCATCTATTCCATTCTTAGCGCCTCCTATGGCTCTGCCAGACGGTCGAATTTCGGCAGGAGTGCGAACATCTGATCAGCGGACCAAGTCGGACCCTTGTCCGGGCCTATTTTGACCTCTTCGCCGTTGAAAGCCTTCCAGAACTGGCTTCTCATAATGGACTTTTGCAGCGTGCTCAGGACCAAGCGGTGTTCATCCTCGAAGACCAAAATTCCTCGGGCAAACAGCTGATCAAAGTCGCCTTTTCCACGTCGATTCTTCGGCGGATCGTGGCCGTTGGCGTCAAGGACATGCGACTGGTATCGCACATCCTATCTACAATGCGAATCCTATGAACGCGTCAGTGCACTAGCTGCACTTGGTCCAGTCTGGGGCATGAGGGCCATCTTGTCAGGGGCAATCTCAATTTATTGGTGCGAGGAGATTGTAGAGTACGGTTAGGAAGATGGCGGTCGTCCCCATCGGCAACGCCAAATACCAAAAGACAACCTTCAACATTTCCCAAAAATCGCGCATCTTCACCCTCACTTAGACATTCGGGTGAAGATATGGTGACGTCATGGGGGCAGCACGAGAGCGGCTAAACGACGAACGGACACGATCCCGTCAAAAATGCTTCTAGGCGGTGCGGACGGATTTGACCAAGATGAACGCGGCGGCGCTGGCGATTGCAGGAGCTCTCGATCCAGCCGAACAATGCCCGCCTGGCATCTTCTCGCGCTGCAAGGCGATGACGATGGACGAGCTCGCATATTGGCACGCCGTGATCCGAGTGGTGGGTCAGCCCCCTTGGAGGCCGCCGGCGCTGGATCGCCATCAGCAAAGCTCGTTCACAGAACTCGGCGCGCAAATGACGTTCCCGGGCATCTCTCCGACGCTGCGTGTTCCCGGTTCAACGTAGACCTAGCTTCGTTACAAGGCGTTCTCGCTTCATCAGCCACCAACCTGCCTCGATCGGCCACATTGCGCATTCCTGATCAGCGCAGAGCCCTGCCGCCGCATGAAGTGGCCAGTTTGGATAGTCGAGAAGTTCTCGTCCCAAGGCGATCATGTCGGCCTTGCCCTCTGCAAGGAGCCGTTCGCAGACCTCCGCATCCCATAAGAAGCCAACGGTCATTGTTCTGATATCCGCGTCTTTTCTTATGCGTTCGGCAAAAGGAGCTTGGAATCCCTGCGCCAGCTTCATCCGGCGCGGTCGCTCCTTGCCGCCGATGCCTCCGGTGGAGCAATCGATCATGTCGACGCCCTCGGCCTTCAGGGCCCTTGCGGTCTCGATGACCTCGTCGACTTCAAGACCACCCTCCAGCCAGTCGGTCGCCGACAGCCGAAAGGCGAGAGGGTTGCTCTCGGGCCAGTGGACGCGGACGGACTTTGCCACTTCGATGGCAAACCGCCGCCGGTTTTCCTCGCTGCCGCCCCATCGATCGCTGCGTCGGTTGGCGATGGGCGAGAGGAACTGATGGATGAGAAAGCCGTGCGCCGCATAAATTTCGATGATCTTGAAACCGGCCTCATCTGCACGTCTCGCCGCCTCACCGAAGGAGACAAGCACATTTTCGATATCCGCTTCCGTTATCTCTTTTGGGGTCGGCCAGCCATCCGCATAGGGAAGCGCCGACGGCGCAATCGCCGGCCATGGCGTTTCGTTTCGCAGTGTCACATCCTCAAGGTCGACCGGCGTCTCGCCATGCCAGGGTCTGCGCTCCGATGCCTTTCGGCCGGCATGGCCAAGCTGAATGCCCGGGACCGAACCCTCACGGCTCAAGAACTCTGCAATTGGCTGCAAGCCCTCGATGTGATCGTCTTGCCAAAGTCCGAGATCACCGTGGGTTCGTCGACCATCCTCGGTGACCGCTGTCGCCTCGACATAGACGAGCCCTGCACCACCTAAGGCAAATCGACCGAGATGAACAAGATGCCAGTCATTCGCCCTTCCACCGATCGCTCGATATTGGCTCATTGGCGAGACGGCAATGCGATTCTTGAACGTGACGTCGCGAAGCTTGAGCGGCGAGAACAGGCAGACCATGTCATCGAATACCCGGTAAAACTGCAAATACCGAATTGGCACGGCTGATGACCATAAGTCATGTCATTGACCGGTGACCAGAAGAGCGTGATCTTTTTGGGCAGAAACGACCAACCTGTTTGCCCAACGCAGCTTCGCTGGCTGAGGCGGCTTCAGGTTATGAACCGCCTCTAACCTTCCCCGACGAATGCGGGCTTAGCACAGCAAAGCGGCCACTTGCCTTTCTTTCCAGGTCTGGCCACGAGCGATTATGGAAGATGCTCTGGAACGTTGTTAGCCTCTTCGAGACTTTCAGCCCAGCTACGGACAGTCAGCAGGAAGCAGATGGATCAAGAACGACTTCAACGTCAACTCGATTTCCTGGTCGAAATCGACAAGCTCAAATCCGTGCTGCGCGCCAATACGCTTTGCGATTCCTCTCGGCGTGAAAACTCGGGCGAGCATAGCTGGCATATCGCGCTCTATGCGTTGATTCTGGCGGAACATGCCAATCGTCCGGTCAATATCGACCGGGTCATCAAGATGCTCTTGATTCACGATCTGGTCGAGATCGATGCGGGCGACAATCCCATCCATGGCGACCATGATGTGTCGGCAATGGAAAAAATCGAACATGCTGCGGCCGATCGGATTTTTGGCCTTTTGCCGTCCGATCAGCGGGATGTCTATCGGCGGCTTTGGGACGAGTTCGAGGCTGCCGAAACCGATGATGCGATTTTTGCGAAGGCGATCGATCGCGTGCAGCCAGTCATCAACAACCTGGAAACCGGCGGCGGCACCCTGGCGACTTTCAAGGTCACCCCCGAACAATTGGAAAGCCGTGTCGGTGTGAAGGTCAAGCGCGGGGCTCCGGCTGTCTGGGATCATTTGACGGGCCGGATAGCCGCGTATTTCAAGGGTTAGTGGTATGACCACTTCATTTGGTTGCCGCCGTCTTCGAAGAACGCGCTCGGAATTCCGAAGGTATGCAGCCCTTTGTCGATCGGCGATCGGGATGCTTTTCAATCGAGCATACCACTAATCAAGTGGCGGCAATTCTCTCTGCGCCTTCCTGGTCAGGCCAGCGCGGACTCTTCTGTAAGACTCGGTCAGGTGGTGGCGAAGGTCGTTTTCGGGGGTGTCGAAGGGGAGATTGATCCAGGAGCGGTGGAAGTAGGGAGCTTTGGCGCCTACCCCTGCCTCAATCAGCATTTCCGCCGTTTCGATGCTGTCGGTCTTGATCGAAACACCCGGTGCGACCGCACCGATGCAGGCGAACATCTTGCCGCCGATTTTCCAGGCGTCATGGCCGCCGCCCCAGGGATCGGAATTCTCGGCGCCGGGGAGGGTGCGGCAGATGGCGTTGATGCGGTCCCGGTCTCCTTTTGACATTTATATTCCTCCAATTGAGGTCAGACGGCGGAACGACGGCAAGATGCCGCCCATCGAGCAGGCCAAGCATTAGCAGGGCGTCGTTTGACCTCATCGATAATCGCAGCAATCGCCTCGATCGAGGATCGTCTCCCAAGGCCCGTAGGAATCACAAAATCCGCCTGTTTTCGTTTCAATCGGTCCGGCAATTGTCTGGCAAGTATCGCGTCCAGGCGCTGCCTGGACATGCCCGGCCTTCGCAATACGCGTTGGGCTTGGAGGAAGGCGGGCGCGCTGACCACGGCGACGGCGTCCATGAGCTTTTCACCACCGGTCTCATAGAGAAGAGGTATGTCCATCACGGCCAGCTTTTGGCGGGCGGCCGCCTGCTCGACGAGAAAGCGGCGTTGTGTGGCGCGAACCAGAGGGTGGACGATTCGCTCCAGGCGACCGAGAGCCTCTGGGTTGTCAAAAACCGCCTGGCCTAGCGCCTTCCGGTCGATCCCGCGGGATACGTCACCGCACTCGGGGAAGGCTTCGAGCACAGGGAGGACGGCAGCACCGTCCGGGGCGAACAGGGTGTGGACGGCCGCATCAGCATCGAAAATCGGCGTGCCTAAACTCTTGAAAATGCGACTTGCCGTCGACCTTCCCATGGCGATCGAGCCGTTCATGCCGAGAATGAAGGTCATGTTTCCAGCGCTCAGCCGCCGAGCACGATGGTGCGGAGATCGTCGGTCACTTCGGGGTCGACCCCGAACCAGGCGGTGAAGCCGGGGCGACCTTGATGGAGCAGCATGCCGAGACCATCAACGGTGGGATTTCCTCGGACGCGTGCTGCCGCCAGCAGCTCGGTTTCGAGAGGGGTGTAGACGATATCGGTGACCAACGCTGTCTTGGGCAAGCCGTCGAGCGCGATCTCCAGCGGCGGCTGGCCGGACATGCCTAGACTGGTGGTGTTGACCAGGAGATGCG
>JBPCVQ010000043.1:0-2753 GCA_051010395.1 Geminicoccaceae bacterium
ATAAGTCGACCAGCCGCCGGTTGGCGGCCGAGCGTCGGCTGGCAGATGACCGTCGACTGGCAGTCGTGTTTCAGGAGCCGACACTGATGCCATGGGCCACGGTGTTCGACAATGTCTATCTGCCGCTTCGCCTCGAAGGTCTGGCTCGGCGTTCGGCCACATCTCGCGTCGAGACAGCACTCGGTATGGTCGGTCTCCATGGATTCGAAGGTGCCTATCCGCGCGAACTTTCGGGCGGGATGAAAATGCGGGTCTCGATCGCGCGGGCCATCGTCACCGAACCCGAACTGCTCCTGATGGACGAACCGTTCGCCGCCCTCGATGAGATCACCCGTTTCAAGTTGAACGATGACCTGCTCGGACTTTGGCAGGAGAAGCGATGGACCGTGGTGTTCGTCACCCACAGCGTCTACGAATCGGTCTATCTCTCCAATCGCATCGTGGTGATGACCCCGCGCCCTGGCCGGGTCGCAGCCGACATTGCGATCACAGCCCCCTATCCGCGTGACGAGGCGTTTCGCACGTCGCCTGCCTACAATGACGACTGCCGAACCGTATCGTCAGCCTTGAAGCAAGCGATGGCGACATGAACGAACGCGGCCTGCGTATCGCTCTTCCGGCAGCGATCGGCTTCTTGGCGCTCGTAGCCTGGGATCTGATCGTCCGCCTGAATGACATCCCCCACTACATTCTGCCTGGCCCGGGGCTGGTGCTGAACAGCCTGATCGAGGACAGAGCCACGCTGTTCGCCTCCCTGCTGGTCACGCTGCGCATCACCCTCTCCGCCCTCCTGATCGCGATGGTTGGTGGGGTCGGCCTCGCCGTGCTGTTCAGCCTGTCGCCATGGATCGAACGAAGCTTCTATCCGTTCGCGGTCATCCTGCAGGTGACGCCGGTCATCTCGATCGCCCCTTTGATCCTCATCTATGTCGACGACACGCTATCCGCCCAGCTTATCTGCGCCTGGATCGTCGCCTTCTTCCCGATCCTCGCGAACACCACGCTCGGCTTGAAAAGCGCCGATCACAACCTGGTCGATCTCTACCGCCTCTATGGAGCCAGCCGCTGGCAGACCCTTCGTCATCTACGACTGCCCGCGGCCATGCCTTACTTCCTGGGTGGTCTGAAAATCGCGGGCGGCCTCTCCCTGATCGGCGCGATCGTCGCCGAATTCGCCGCCGGTACGGCCGGCGCGGGTTCCGGATTGGCGTATCGCATCCTCGAAGCGGGGTATCGGCTGAATATTCCGAGGATGTTCGCAGCCCTCATTCTGATCTCGGTCACCGGCATTCTGATCTTTCTGTTCTTCTCGATGCTCTCCCATCTGCTGCTCAGAAAGTGGCATGAGAGTGCGATCAAACGGGAACTTTGATCATGACCACCGGGCCCGATCTCCGAATTCCGAACGCCCGCGTCCCCGCCTGCCTCCTCGAAGGCCGAGGCGGCGATGAGGGCGACGTCAACGTCGACATCGAGATCCGCGCCGGCAGGATCGCCGACCTCTCCGAACCAGGCGCCACCGCAAAGTCGAGCCTGCCCGTGCTACGGGCCGCGTCGGTTTGGCCGGGGTTCGTGGATCTGCACACCCATCTGGACAAGGGGCATATCTGGCCGCGGGCGGAAAATCCCGACGGCACGTTCGAAGCTGCCTTGAACGCCGTTCGTGCCGATCGCCAGGCCAATTGGGTGGCTGACGATGTGCGCCGACGCTTCGAATTCGGTCTCCGCTGCGCCTATGCCCAAGGCACGGTGGCGATCCGCACCCATATCGACAGCCCGCCGCCGCAGCACCGGATCTCCTGGCCGATTTTTTCGGAGCTACGCGAAAAATGGTCTGACAAAATCACGCTTCAAGGCGTTTCCTTGATGGCGATCGACGAGATGGTTGAGCCGGTCGCCACCGAAATCGCCGATCTCGTGGCAGACGCCGGCGGCATCCTGGGTGCGGCAACCTTCATGGTGCCAGATCTGGACGCCAGGCTCGACCACGTCTTCCGTCTAGCCGCCGAGCGCGGTCTCGATCTCGACTTTCACGTCGATGAAACCGAAGACCCCTCCGCCATTTCACTCGCCGCCATCGCCAAAGCGACCCTGCGCCATGACTTTCCGGGAAAAATCACCTGCGGCCACTGCTGCTCCCTCGCCCGCCAACCGCCGCGGGCGGTTGCGGAGACTTTAGGCCTGGTGCGTGATGCGGGTATTGCCGTGGTCAGCCTGCCGATGTGCAATCTCTACCTGCAGGATCGAGTTCCCGGAAGGACGCCGCGCTGGCGGGGTGTGACGCTGCTGCACGAACTTGCACAGCAGGGAACACCACTGGCGATCGCCTCCGACAATTGCCGGGATCCCTTCTACGCCTATGGCGACCACGACATGCTGGAAGTGTTTCGCGAGGCGGTGCGTATCGGCCACCTCGATCGTCCGCTCGGCACCTGGCCGCGCGCGGCGACCGCCACACCCGCCGACATCATGGGCCTCGAAAACCGGGGGCGTATCGCTGTCGGCGCATCCGCCGATCTGGTGTTGTTCAAAGCCAGAAACGCCAACGAACTCCTCTCCCGCCCCCAGACCGACCGCATCGTGCTGCGCAACGGCCTGCCGATCGACCGGACGTTCCCGGACTACAGCGAGCTGGACGACCTCGTCATACGATGACGTCGGGTCATACGACGACTGCGGGTCGTGCGACGACTGCGGGTCAACAGATATCGATCTAACTGCGCCAGATGATCTGGCCGCGCCAGCCGGCTCAG
>JBPCVQ010000044.1:0-5106 GCA_051010395.1 Geminicoccaceae bacterium
GCCTTGGTGTCGCATGCCATGAACGGGCTCAAATCCATGGATCCAAAAGTCAGGAGATCAACGATGCGATAGTGCGTTCACCTGGATAGGAGAATCATAGTGACAGGCAACAGGCAAGGCGACCCGCCTGGGCCGAGAGAGGCAGTGTGTCCCTAGAGAGCAAGGAGAGCAGCTTTGCGTGGGCCCCTCCAGGACAAGCCGGCTTCGCCGCTGCCGCAAACGGCATCCTGGACCGGACCACGCAAAGCTGCTCTCGCTGAAGGCAGGTCGGGACGAAGGGATGGCCGCTGTTGATCGAACTAAGGGATAGCCCGACCTGACTAGAAGCGTAGCCGCCCCTCATCTCCAGCATCAAACTGCGTTGGCCGCTTCATCTCAAACGCCCCCGTCAGGTAACAGTCCTAAAAAAGCGAATCGGTGCTTGACGGCAAAAACCTCATGTGAGCCGGGGGCTTTATTGATGAGCCGCTCAAAGCGGCAGCCGGGTCGCTGGGGCAGCCCCGGAAGGTGCGCCACCTGAAGGTGGCTGCTCAGCGCCAGAGGCCCAACTGGTCAATCCGCGCATCTTCTTTCTCCTGATTACGAATGTAGTCGCGGATCGCGGTCTCGTCGCGACCGACCGTACTCACGAAATACCCTCTGGCCCAAAAATGTTGTCCAACGAAGTTACGTTTGCGTTCGCCATAAACCCGGGCCAAATGGATGGCGCTCTTGCCCTTGATGTAGCCGACAGCCTGTGAAACAGCCAGTTTTGGCGGGATCGCAATCATCATGTGTACGTGATCGGGCATGAGATGCCCCTCCACGATCTCACGGCCTTTTTGGGGTCGGTTCAAGATACGTGTAAAAAGTAGTCACAAGGAGAGTTTTCGCTCTCGGACCTGTTTTGCGATCTGTCCGACCATGCCGCGGCTTGCCTTTCCGGCGATTTTTTCATGAATTCTGCGGACCGAGAGATCGGTCTTGGCTGCCAGGTGCTCGATTTCGGAGATGACACGCGGCGGTAATTTCGGGCGTCCCAGAGATTTGCCTCGCGCTCGGGCAGCTTTCATGCCGGCCGTGACGCGCTCGCTGATGAGAGATGATTCCAACTCTGCCATGGCGCCGATGAGGGTGAACATGGCTTTGCCCATGGGGCTGCCGGTATCGATCTGATCGCGAACGCTGACAAAGCGAATGCCAAGATGATCGAATTCCTCCAGCGCCTGCAAGAGGTGGCTTGTGCTCCGGGCGAAGCGATCAAACTTCCAAACCAGAACGCAATCGAGTCGACGCGCACGCGCATCAGTCATGAGCGCGGATAGCTGCGGCCGCCCTTCCTTTCGCCCGGAAACGGCGACGTCGAGATATTCGCCGACGACCGTCATCTTCATGCGGCTGGCATAGGTTCTCAGTTCGTGCACCTGCAGATCAGGACGCTGATCCGGCGTGGAGATACGCAAGTAGAAGGCTGTTCGGCCTTGTGAAGCCATCGTTTCCGTCCAGAAAAGAATTCCTTTACGGACACAGAATCAGCTCATTCTAACATTCTGTAAAGACGAAGATTTTTGCTTCGCATCGGCAAGCCCTTTTTTGGACATCCCATGACCACCATCGATCGCACCGCTTATCCGCGGTTCAGGCGACGCTACAGTGCGGACGAGCTCCGAGCCGACTTCTCATTATTGCACCCCGATCACCGCTTCATTGGCAAAACTGCGCGAGGATGCCACGGTCGATTGACATTGGCGGTCATGCTCGTCTGCCGACGGCGTTTCGGCTGGTTCCCGAGGCTGCGGCGCATCCCCTCTCAAGTGGTCATCCATACAGCCGGCCAGCTTGGGCTCGAAGATCCGACGTCACTTCTCAACGAAACCAAACGCAAAAAGACTCTCGCTTATTATCGGGAGGCAATCCGCGGCCATATCGGCGGCAAAGCCTTCGATGAGACAAGCGTACGCCAGGCCGCATCGATCTTGCGAACCGCCGCCAAGACGATGAGCGATCCCGCCGACTTGATCAACCGTACGATCGAGGCGCTGCGTGATCTCGAGATCGATCTGCCTGCCTTTAGTCGGCTCGATCGCATCGCCGGTTCTGTCCGCGCCACAGTCCATCGGCATCTTTTTGCAAGCGTTGCTGACGCGATCTCTGAGGAAGCCGTCTCTGCCTTGAATGAGCTTCTCGTTGTGCCGCCGTCCGAGCGGACTACGCCGTTCAACCGGCTGAAACAGTCGGCTGGACCAGCACGTTTGAGCAATCTGCGCGCTTGGTCGGAACGGCTCGATTGGCTGAAATCGTTGCCGGTCAGCAAGGCGGTTCTCAGCGACATCAAGCCCTCAAAACGCCGGCAATTCGCGGATGAAGCGTCAAGGATGGAGGTAAGCGAATTTCTGGACATTCGAGAGGCCGGCAAGCGACACACCCTCATGACGTGCTTTATCGAACAGGCGCGTGCCCGATGCCGTGATGAGATGATCGAGATGTTCCTGCGCCGCATGCGGCGCACGCAAACCGCGGCGCGGGAGAAGCTCGCTGCTCTGCATGACAAACATCAGGCGATCGAGGAGGGGCTGATCGGCATTCTCCGCCACACGTTGACGGCCGGAAAGGAAGAGGTCGCCGATCAAGCCTTCGGAGCACGGATCCGAACGATCTTCAGCCGGAACGGCGGCGTGGACACGTTGGTTGGGCAATGCGAAGCTGTGAGCGCATGGCATAGCAACAACTACCTCCCTTTGCTCTGGCCGATCCACAAGCAGCATCGGGCCGCGATCTTTCGACTGCTCGAGCTGGTGGACCTTCGGTCGGCGACCCAAGATCAGACTCTCATCAAAGCTTGGCGCATCGTGGTGAAGCATCGAAAAGCGCGCCGCGATGATTTCGGTGATTCGATTGATCTCTCCTTCTTATCTGAGCGATGGCAAAACTTTGTCGAGAAAAGACGAAACGGCATCGTCGTGCTGGATCGCCGCCGTTTTGAAGTCTGCATGATGATTCATCTCGCTCGCGCCCTCGAATGTGGCGACGTTTTCGTCGTCGGCTCCGAGGAATTCGCAGACTATCGGACACAGCTGTTATCCTGGGACACGTGCCGAACGAAACTCGACGCCTATTGCGTCGCGGTCAATCTGCCGGCCACCGCATCTGGTTTCGTCACGTCCTTACAGGCTAGGCTTCGTGGCGTGGCCGCCCATGCCGATGCGTCATTCCCCGACAACGCAGATCTGAGCATCGATGCCGACGGCGTGCCCCACCTCAAACGGATGCCTGGATCCCCTCGCATCAACGGATTCACGGAGTTCGAGCGCCACCTGCTCGCCCGGATGCCGGAGCGGCAGCTGCTTGATGTCCTGAAAAATGTCGAGCACTGGACAGGTTACACGCGCCACTTCGGCCCTCCGTCGGGTGCCGATCCCAAGCTGGCGAACGCTGTGAAGCGCTACCTCTTCACCATCTTCGGCTATGGCTGCAACCTCGGACCAGCGCAAACCGCCAGGCACGCTCCTAATCTGGTCACCCGCCAAGCATTGCGGCGGATCAATGCGAGCCATATCACCAGCGAAAAACTCCAGGCCGCGACGGCCGACATCGTGAACGCCTACGCACGCTGCGCGCTTCCCAAACTCTGGGGTGCCGGCATGACCGCCATCGCGGATGGAACCCACATCCCGCTTCGCGAAAACAACCTCATCGGATCACGCCACATCCGATACGGCGGCCATGGCGGCATCGCCTACAGCCACATTGCCGACACCTATATCGCGCTGTTCACGACATTCATTCCGTGCGGTGTCTGGGAAGCCGTTTACATCCTCGACGGCCTCTTGAAGAATCGGACCGAGGTTCAGCCGGATACACTCCATGCCGACACCCACGGCCAGAATGAGGCGGTCTTCGGCCTGTGTTATCTTCTCGGAATCAAGCTGATGCCCCGAATGCGCACCTGGGCCGAGGTCGCCTTCTATCGCCCGAACCGTGGCGCCAGATATCGACATATCGACTCACTGTTCACCCGAGACGTCAACTGGGACCTGATCGAAGCTCATTGGGCCGATCTAATGCAGGTAGCGCTATCGATCCAGGCTGGCGTGGTCACCCCGTCGATATTGCTGCGTCGTCTTGGTTCGCAAAACCGCAAAAACCGCCTTTACCGGGCTCTCCGAGAGCTGGGGCGGGTCGAGCGAACACTCTTTTTGCTTCGCTACATCTCGGACCCTGACATGCGCCGAACCATTCGTGCCGAAACAACCAAGATCGAATCTTTCAACGATTTCCTGGATTGGATCAGCTTTGGCGGCCCGGTGGTAAAAAGTGGTGATCCGGTCGAGCATGAAAAGCAGGTCAAATATGCCAGCCTCGTCGCCAATGCCATCATGCTGAGCAATGTCGTCGATCTCACAGATGCCTTAAATCAGTTGGTCGAAGATGACATGGCCGTCGCCCCAGAACTCGCTGCCGGCGTCAGCCCTTATCTCCGTGAACATATCCGGAGATTTGGATGGTTTGCCCTCGACATGGACGACCTCCCAAAACCGCTCGATCCCAGACCGCTCCCGTTCGGCATCCCCTCGTGACTACTTTTTACACGTATCTTGAACCGACCCCAATAAGGATGGACCTTAGCAACGCACAGGGCGGAAATCAGGGCGGTACTCGTCGGCCGCGTACCTATCTTCGCAAGGCTGCATGACTTTTCGGGACCCACAGCCCGGGCTGCAGGTCGCTAACAGCGTTTACTATCAAAGTGGCGACGTCGACGCCGCAGTAGTCCAGGGCAATGTGAACTTAGGCCTCGACCTCAACATGATTCTCGACATCGTTGCCGCGAGCTACACGTTCGAGCAAAACGTTCTCGGGGCAACGTATACAGTTGGCGCTGCATTCCCGGTTGGGCGGGCAAAGTTGAAGGCGACGGTCGAGCTCGCGGACGGCGGTGCGCGCTCTGCCAACAGGGACTCCATCAATGTCGGTGATATCGCGCTCGTTCCGCTCGAGCTCACTTGGACGATGGGCAACCTTTCGGTCCAACTCGGCGAAACAATCTTTGCGCCCACAGGTGCTTATGACGTCGACAAGGTGGTCAACATTGGCCTCAATCGCTGGGGCTTCGATACCACGCTTGCC
>JBPCVQ010000045.1:0-4773 GCA_051010395.1 Geminicoccaceae bacterium
TGACGTTGGCCGTCCTGTGCCTGATCCATTGCCGTGCGATGAAAATCGGCAGCTTGATGTGCAGTTTGATCTCGCACATCTCGAACGGGCTGGTGTGCCGGTGGCGCATCAGATAGTTGATCAGCCCGCGATCATTGCTGATCTGCTTGGTGCCACGCCCATAGGACACGCGCGCCGCCTGCACGATCGCCGCATCGTCGCCCATATAGTCGATCACGCGAATGAAGCCCTGATCGAGCACCGGCAGCGGCTCGTAGAGAATGTCCTCAAGCGCCGGCACCATGGCGCGCCGGGTTTTCTGCACGGTGTCGCGCAGTACGGCAATCTCTTTCGTCTGCTCTTCGGTAAGGCGGTCGCGGCGCGCGACGGCGTTGACAGAGGGCTCGTCATCGGCGGGTTTCGGTGAGGTGGACATGGCCAGGGCTCCGTTTGGGCAGCGGCAGTCTAATCAGGAAGCCTCGCTGGAGGAAGCCCGAATTGCCTGTGCTCATCGCTATCAGGGCTGACATCGGATCGATGTCCGGGAGTTGAGACCCGACTGAAATCGAGGCCATACCGCCCCCCGTTGCCAGCCTTCTCATCCTGTCGTCCGTTCGGGTGACATCCTTTCCAAGGGCGCGCGCTATCGTTTGTTCGGGAACGATCGGATCGGCGCGATGTCCTGGCGTCTGGAAAGGAGACTTCGACCATGCGACATTGGGACAACATCATCAAAAGCTACGCGCGGACGGGCAAGTTTCATGGATCGGGGCAGCGATCGGAAGATGCTTATTACGCGTTCTTCCATGAGGAGCCGGCAAGGCCATGCCCCCCCGTGAAGCGATGGCTTGCGCATTTCGATCTGGGCTCTTTCCTGCGGACGCAGCTGATGCAGAATTTTATCGGTACAATACGGTCGATCGCGAAGCTTCCTCGCGATGATCGGCCATCTGGCTCGACCATGGGTCGGTGACGGAAGGAGGTGCCGGCGTTGAGCGATGATAGGAACGACCCCGATCGTTTGGCGATCCAGCGCGTCATCGAAGCTGACCTTGCCGCTTATCTCGGCAAGGATCTCGAGGCCTGGTCGGCCTGTTACGTGCAGGACGAGCGCATGACCAGCATTTGCATGACGGCGAACAGGGGCATGCTGCGATCGGCGGGATATGAGACGTTTCGGGACCGTGTCTCCAGGGCGATGGATGACGTGCCGGAGCCGGCGGCCAGTGGTGTCGAACGCCACGATCTGCAGATCACCTTGTCCGGCGACATGGCCTGGGCGACCTTCGATCAGGTGATCGAGCGCTCGGGCGATCCGATGGAGCCCAGTCACCTCGCTCATTGTTTTCGCCTTTTCGAACGGCATGACGGACGCTGGCGGATCGCCTTCCATGCCGACTTCGAACCGCATCGCTCCCTGTCACGCGGCCCGCTGATCGAGGTCGACGAAACGGCGCGGGTTCTCTGGATGAACGAGCAGGCCAAGGTGGCCATGAAGACAGAGCGCGATCTGACCATCAGTGCCGGACGCCTTCGCACCAGCCGTCCTAGTCAGAACAAAATGCTGCACACGGCCATTCGAAACGCAGCGTCGCTAAGCGAATTCCATGCCTACAACATGCGCTATGCCGACAACGGGATGAAGGCCTCGTTCCCGGTCGTTCTTGGCGAGAACGATGAAGGTCGGCTCAGCATCTGTCTCATTTCCGTCGAGGATTTCAAGGTCTACATATCGTTCGATGATGCTATGGCTCTGAAACGGCGACTGTCCGCCGCCGCGATCGTCTACGGGCTTTCGGATGCGCAGCTACGGCTGGCCATGATGATCGCCCAGGGCCATGACCTGCCATCCGCTGCCGAGGCCATGGACATCAGTGTCAACACGGCCCGCACACATCTGCGGCGCATGTTCGACAAGACGGGTGTCCATGCACAACCGGCATTGCTGCGCATCCTTTTGAGCGTCGGCTGATCGGCAACTGCGCATGCAGGCATTCGACGTCGCTCCGTTCGATGATTAGAATGATGCGATCAAAGGACGGAGCCGAACAGCATGACCGACTTTCAAGGCATCTATCCCATCCTCTACGCCTATTTCGACCGGCGCGGCCGGCTCGACAGAGAAGCGATGCGGCGCCAGGCCGAGGCCTGCGTCACCATGGGCGCCCATGGCGTGGCCGCTCTTGGCCTTGCGACCGAGGTCAGCAAGCTCTCGCCGGCGGAGCGCCACGATGTCATGGCGTGGCTGGCGGAAGATGTCGGAGGCAGGCTGCCGATAGCGATTACAGTATTCGGAGCGACGCCTGCCGAGCAGATCGAGTATGTGAGGGCCGCATCGGCCCTCGGCGCCGCCTGGGTCATCCTGCAGCCGCCTCAAGGGAATCCCGTCGGGGAACCCGACCTGATCCGCTTTTTCGGCGAGGTCATGGACGCAACACCCATCCCGGTCGCCATTCAGAACGCACCGCAATATCTAGGTGCCGGGCTCTCGGATGAGGGCTTGCACACGCTTTGCAGCAACCATGCGAACTTCACGCTATTGAAGGGTGAGGGCTCAGCCCTCCAGATCGCGGACACGATCAAGGCGGTGGAAGGAACGCTCAAAGTCTTCAATGGCCGCGGTGGCCTCGAGCTCACCGATAATCTACGCGCCGGCTGCGCCGGCATGATCCCAGCACCCGAATGTGCCGATATCCAGGTCAGGATCTACGAGCATATGCGCGAAGGCCGCGAGGCGGAGGCGGAACGGCTCTATGCCGAAATCCTGCCGCTGATCACTTTCCTCATGCAGTCAGTCGATCAATTCCTCTGCTACGGCAAGCGGCTGACAGCCCGGAGGCTGGGCCTTGGCGAGGTTTTCGATCGAGAACCCTGCCAGCGCCCGGTCGAGCTCGGCCTTGCTATTCTGGAGCGCTATGCCCGACGCCTCGGACCTTTTGCATAAGCCATTGGAGGTTGCCGCTGAACGGCAACCTCCAGGCCCAACAAGGCATCGCGCGGACACAAAGAGCCTTCAGCCATGTGTCGTAGCTCGTTGCCGCGCCGGCAGCCGCTATACCACGGTGCTATTCGAGGCATTGCCGCTGCTGCCTGCATTGGACGACTGTGCTGCCCCGCCGGCAGCTGCTGCCGCGGTGCTGTTCGAAGCATTGCCACTGCCTGCATTGGATGATGGTGCTGCCCCGCTGGCAGTTGCTGCCGCGGTGCTGTTCGAAGCATTGCCACTGTTGCCTGCATTGGATGATGGTGCTGCCCCGCCGGCAGCTTGAGGAAGACTGCCGAGGCCAGGAGCGCCAGGCAAGCTGCCGGGAGTGGGAAGACTGCCGAGGCCAGGAGCACCACCAGGCAAGCTGCCGGGAGTGGGAAGGCCGCCGAGGCCGGGAGCGCCACCTGGCAAGCTGCCGGGAGTGGGAAGACTGCCGAGGCCGGGAACGCCTCCAGGCAGGCTGCCGGGAGTGGGAAGACTGCCGAGGCCGGGAACGCCACCCGGCAGGCCGCCGGGAGTGGGAAGATTGCCGAGGCCGGGTGCGCCACCGGGCAGGCTGCCGGGAGTGGGAAGACTGCCTGGACTTTGGGAATTTACGGCACCTTGGAAAGCTGCTGCAGGGTTGCTGTTCGAAGCAATGCCACTGCCTGCATTGGGTGACGGTGCTATCCCTCCGGGGAGTTGGGGGAAACCTCCAGGGAAAACCATAACAATACTCCTTAAATATTGATTGAGATTAAGATGGGATCGAAGGCCTAAAGGCGCATTTCGTCTTACGGGTTCTCACTGCGTGTCGCTGGAACGTCGCCCTGTGATTAACCCATACGATCGTGCGTACGATGTGATCGGCAACACACCTACGCGGTATACCAACAGTGGACAGATCGACGATTTGCCGGCAATGCTATTCCACAGAATCAATGCCAAAAGGGAGGCTCTATCAATGACGCCACGTTCTATTCTTGCCACAACCAGCTTTATCACTGCCCTAAGTCTAGCAGGTGCTGCCAGCACCCAGGAGATCGAGATCCGTTTCGGCACGGTGAACGATCCGGGCGGCGTGCAGTACGAGTCAGGCGCTGAATGGGTGAAACGCATCAACGAAGCCGCAGGTGAGGCGGTCAAGGCCGACATCTACGGCTCGTCGCAGCTCGGCAACGACAAGGAGATGATGCAGAAGGTCAAGCTCGGCACCCAGGAAGTCGCCCAGCCCTCCTCGATCATGTCCACGATCCAGGCCGAGTTCGGCGTGTTCGAGATGCCCTACATCATCAAGGACAGGGTGCATGCCGGTTGCGTCGCCAAGGAAGTGGTGATGCCTGATCTGGCGCCTAAGCTCGAAGAGCAGGGCTACAAGCTGCTCGCAGTCTGGGAAAACGGCTTCCGCAGCATCTCCAACAATGTCCGCCCCATCAACACGCCGGAAGACCTGCAGGACATCAAGCTCAGAACGCCCAAGAGCGTCTGGCGGGTCAAGATGTTCGAGAGCTACGGCGCCAACCCGACGCCCATGCCGTTTTCAGAGGTGTTCGTGGCGTTGCAGACCGGCGTGATCGACGGCCAGGAAAATCCGTATGCCAACATCAACGCCGCGAAGTTCCAGGAAGTCCAGAAATACCTTTCCGAGACCAACCACGTCTACACGCCGTCTTTCCCGACAGCTTCCAAGAAGATTTTCGACAGCTGGCCCGCCGAGGTCCAGGACGCGGTGATGTCGACCGCCGCCGACGTTCAGGGCTGGACCTATGAATATGCCGCCAAGGTCGAAGACGAACTCCGCTCTTCGCTCCAGGCTGGCGGTATGGAAT
>JBPCVQ010000046.1:0-3269 GCA_051010395.1 Geminicoccaceae bacterium
AGAGTAGAGAGATCATGGACACCGAAAAATAACAAACCGGGCAAAACCCGGATCCGAGCCCGCGACTTCATCTCAGGCCAAGCATCGCAGCTCGAACCAAAAGCGACTTTTTCATCAATATCTGCCATTAGCCGACGTTCGCTATATGCTTCTCGCAGACATGCCATGTTCGGCTCGCATAAGCCGCCAGGCGCATTTCGATGACTCTATTTGTCTCATCATACAAAATCCATAAGCTGAAGGCCAATTTAGGGAATGCGCTATGATCGACAATACCAGTAATAATGAGCATAAAAGATTTACCAATTTAAGCGAACAAGGACAAATACGTGTCGCAGAACTTAGTGCTCGTTGGGGAGCATTCAAGGCGATTGGCGTCGCTGTTTCGACCACTACTATTGTCGGAGTTTTTGCTACAGTATTGGGCAATCAATTTCAGAATAGTCAAATTAAGATAGAAGAGGAAAAAACAAAGCGTACATTAGATCTTGAGAAGCAAGAATTTGATTCGCAAGATAAGCTCGCACGCAGAGAGCAGGAACGCGCTTACCTTCAAGCTTTCATGGAAGAGGCGCTCGGCCCCGAAATCCCAAGGAGGGTAGATTTCGCCGAATATGTCAGTCAGGTCACACTAGATTCAGACATTCGCAAAGCCTGGACCAAATATCATGCTGAGCTTACAAAAAAAACTTGACGATATCAACAGTACTATAATCAAAAAATTCATCAACTTGATGAAGAAAATGTATCACAAGACGAAAATAGCAGAACAAATTCCATCTTGGAAAAGGCAGTCCTCAAAGAGGAAATCGCGAATCTTCGTCGGCAAGCTTCGGCAATTTATTCATCGCAGATTCCAAAAGAAAAAGGAAATATTACTGAATTGGATGAATTCGAAACACCGCTTGGAAAAGCTCTTGGTACCGTAGAACCGCTGATAGTTTATTTCGATATTGATCGATCTGATTTATCATCTGAGTCCAAACATGTAGTGGAATCCTTTGCAGAATCACTTCTAGCTAGCAATCCCCGAAAGGTGTTGATTGCAGGCTACTCGGACACGTCAGCCTCAGCTGAAAGCAGCCTGGAAATATCACAAGAACGGGCGGCCACAGTCATGGAGACCTTACTGGCTGCAAAAGTGCCCAGAAGTCTTTTTTTGGCCCTAGAGGCGAACGGCGAGGACAACCTCGCGATTAAGACGCCGGATGGCACAAGGGAAGAAAATAATCGGCGGGTAGTAATCACACCATTATATTAGAATTTGAAAGAAGAAATTCCTTCTCGGGCAACATGATTTCAGCTTTCATTGATCAATCTACCAATGCTTATTCGATAGAATTTGAACAGTAATTCGCTCAAAAAATCCTGGCAGAGCTAGATTGCCGAGTCTTGCACACTTTATAGAAACTTTCCAATCATTTTTGATCTGAAGCACAGAGGAGATCACAACTGACGTTCCGGAAATCATCGTGAAGGGCAAAGCATACACAAACCTCACATTCAAAGGAGGCGCCGCATTCCACTTGACTATGACTGCAGGGGTTATTGGTTGTGCGGAAACGATTGTAGCTTTCTGATTTCTGAGTCTCGACTATCGAGATGATCGGTTTTGCGCTGATGGCGTCAGTTCTTCGCGGTTCGAGCGCTGTTAGGCCTTCAGAACGGTGAATTTGCGGCGTCCGTCGCCTTTTGAGGCCGAAGAGGGCCGATCTACGTCCGGATCGCCTGGATCAGCGGCGTGATGCCGAGGATGTTGATCACCCGGGTCAGATTGTAGGCGAGCACGGAGAGCGCCGTTTCGGTGCGGACGTTTTTCAGCCGCTTCATCAAGAAGTGGGTCGCGCCTAGGCGCATCTTGATCGTGCCGAACGGATGCTCGACCATCTCGCGACGCTGGCGCATCGCCTGCGGGTTTTCGTCGAGCCGCCGTTGCACGTCCTCCAGGAGATGTTCATGCTCCCATCGGGTGATCACCCGGTGTGTGCTGGATGTGCAGCGTTCCTTCAGCGCGCAGTACTTGCATGCCTCCGTGGCATATCGCTGAAGATTGGGACCATCGGCTTGCCTCTTGTGGGAGATGAATGACAAGGTCTGACCAGCCGGGCAGACATAGACATCATCATCGCTGACGTAGTGAAAGTCAGGGTTACCGAATTGCCCTTTGGCCTGCATACCTGTTGTCATCGGCTTGGGTAGCGTGACGGTTACGTCGGCTTTGTTGCATTCAAGGATTTGCTCGGAAGTGAAATAGCCTCGATCAGCGACCACATCGAGCTCGTCCACACCCAAGGCTTCCTTGGCCATTTTTGCCATCGGTGCCAAGGAAGCCCGATCACTGCCGCTCTGGATCACGTCGTGAGCGATGATCAGATGGTGATCCGTCTCGACGGCTGCCTGCACATTGTAACCGACCACGCCCGAGCCACGGCCACTGGTTGCCCCATCTAGTTCAATTGGGGAGCGCGCATCGGGATCGGTCAGTGAAACCTGCTCGTCAGAGGCCACCAGCATCTGCGTTTCCAAGGCTTTCAGGCGCGCCATCTCTTCCTTGAGCTTGCCGATCTTCTCTTTGAGCCGCGTGACCCTCGACGTAATCGCTTCGCTCGGTTCCTGGCGATCCGCCCAAAGCCTAACAGGGGGCGAGTTGGTTTAGATAGCGCGATATACTCTCCTCGATCTGCTTCTTCCGCCGCTGCATCTTGGCCTTGGTGAAGTTGCGATCCCGATTGTTGACCGCTTTGAACTTGGAGCCGTCGACCGCCACGCTCGCGGTCGCCAGCAGACCGATCTGGCGGCAGAGTTCGACGAACTGCGCGCAGACCTTGCGGATCGCGTCGCCATTGTCCTTCCTGAAATCGGCGATCGTCTTATCATCCGGCGACAGCCGCCCCAACAGCCATATCACCTCGACATTACGCAGCGTCTCGCGCTCCAGCCGCCGGCTCGACTGCACATGATTGAGATAGCCGTAGATGTAGAGCTTCAGCAGGGCAGACGGATGATAACCAGGTCGCACCGTCGCCTCAGCAAGCTCGAAACCAAGATCAGGGAGTTCAAGCGCGTCGACAAACGCATCGATCACCCGAACAACGTTCTCGTCGTCGATCCAATCTTCCAAATGATTCGGAAAAAGCGTCCCCTGATCCCGAGAAACGCTCTCGATATAACGCTTCATCAATGCACTCCCACGAACGGAAAAGCATAGGGCAATTTGGCTTCTTTTGACACAGATTCCATGGAGGCGGGTGCCATTCGGAGGGTAGAGT
>JBPCVQ010000047.1:0-5840 GCA_051010395.1 Geminicoccaceae bacterium
TTCTTTCTTTCTCGCCCTCATGGGCGTGGAAAATATCCGAAACGACATCTGCTACACCGACTTGCCGGTCAAAATGGTCGGCACCCACAGCGGCATCGCCATGGGCTTCTACGGCACGTCCCACCACTGCAACGAAGACATCGGAGCGCTGCGAGCGCTCGCGAACTTGACCTTGCTTGCTCCATGTGACGGCAACGCCATACGGGCGGCGCTAACAACCCACATCGACCACCCCCATCCCATCTACTTCCGCTGCGGCCGCGGCCGCGAAGCCCCGATCTACAACACGCCACCCAACTTCGAAATCGGCGGCTCCAACCAACTCCGCGACGGCGACGATATTTCGATACTTGCCATCGGCAACCTGGTGAAAGCGGCGCTAGACGCCCACGACATCCTCGCCAAGGAAGGCATCGGCGCCCGCGTCGTCGACATGTACTCGATCACCCCCATCGATCGCAGCGCGATTCGCCGAGCTGCCGCCGATCACAAGGTCATCGTCACGGCAGAAGAGCACAACGTCACCGGCGGCTTCGGGTCGGCGGTGGCCGACGTCATCGCCGAAGAAGGGCTAGGCGCGAAGCTGGTCAAGATCGGCATGCCCGACACGTACAGTGTGTTGGGACCGCCAACGCACTTGTATGCGCATTACGGGCTGGATGGTGAAGGTGTGGCCAAGCGGGTGCGGGAGGCCCTGGAAGCTTAGACCGTTTGCTGAAGGTATCCTTCCAGGGGCCTTACCAGCCAGAGGTCGCAATCATCGGATCGATCATCTCGACGACAACCGCTATTATCAAAAACTCCAGGGCTTGAAAAATTTTCCTTGGCCAGAGACATTTCGTTCCGGTTGCGCCGACACCTTAGCGTCGGCAATCTTCTGACTGATTCTCTCGATCTCATAAAGAAGACGGCTCTGCTCGGTTTCATCCTTGGCTTTGCTGAGCGTTTCGATCACCTTCCTCCGCTGCTCGATAAGCTCTTGCTCCTGATCGGACGGGTCGGCAAATGCCGTGGAAATGATCGCGAGGTTCGCACTCTCGGCATTATTGATTCCCAGCCCGACAGTATTACCTCCAAGCGCCATATTGAAGATAATCAGTGAGTTAAGAATATAGTAAACGCCTCGAGCCCACGCCAATCTCGCGTTCTGAAAGATCAGTGTGCCAACCAGGAAGCTCAATGCGAGGGCGATATACATAGGATTGAGAGCAATCGCACTGGAAACCGAGTTTGCCAATGCCATAACGAGAATACCGGCAAATCCTGGCGTAAGCATGGATTTTGGATTGAGAAAGTCGTTTGAAAAGTTCTGGTCCATGATCGGCTCATTTCATCAGATGAAGAAAAATATACTGTTGGATGAAATATTTTCATTCATTTCCTACCAAAAAGTCATATCATATTAGAGTTCAATTCAGTGTGACGCATTTCACACAACCTCCGAATAGCTGGTTTGGTGAGAAGCCTTGATGCTTGCCGCCAATACCGCACCTGATCAACGAGAGCGATCTCATCATCGCTGCCCTCGATCTGCTCTTGGCGCGCTTTTGAAAGCTTGACGCTTCCCCGCCAATCCCTGACCATTTTCCAAACATCATCAAGGAGGCTTGGGTATGATCAGCGAGCAGGATGTCGCGTTCTACAACGAGCATGGCTATCTCGTGGTGCCGAACGTCCTCAGCGCGGACGAAGTGGCCGAACTCCGGCAGGTGACAAAAGACTTTGTCGAGGCCGCACGCCACGTGCCGAAGCACAACGAGATCTATGACCTGGAGGATAGCCACTCCTCCGCCGACCCTCGCGTTCGGCGAATCAAGACGCCGCATGCGCATCACGAGGCTTATGCGCGGATGGTCGATCATCCCAATATTCTGGCTGTTCTGCAGAAGCTCTGGGGGCCGTCGATCCGTTTCGATGTCTCGAAGCTCAACCTCAAGGCTGCTGGCTACGGCGCACCCGTGGAGTGGCATCAGGACTGGGCGTTTTATCCGCATACCAATGACGATCTCTGCGCCATCGGCATCATGATCGACGATGTCGACGAGACCAACGGCCCGCTGATGGTCATTCCAGGTTCGCATAAGGGACCAATCCTCAACCATCATGCTGATGGAGGCTATTTTTGCGGCGCGATTGACCCGCGCCGCGGGGAGGTCGACTTTAGCGGAGCGGTGAATCTAACGGGATCCGCCGGCTCCGTCACCATCCATCACGCGCGGACGATCCATGGCTCGGCGGCGAATACCTCCGGTCAACCGCGTCGGTTGTTGCTGCATCAATATCGTGCCGCCGATGCCTGGCCACTGATGGCGGCGGGTCAGCCCTGGGAGGCCTATCGTGGCAATCTCATTTCCGGCGAGGATACGATCGATCCGCGCATGACGGCCGTGCCCGTCCGCCTGCCGCTCCCCCCTGCCCCCAACCAAGGCTCGATCTACGAGAACCAGAAAAGCTCAAACAGTCGGTACTTCCAGACCGCGGACGATCTTGAGACGGTCGGAAGCTAGCTCAGGCAAGTTCAGGCAGCGGCGCCTCGCCGCTTTTGGAAGAGTGCTACGTCCTTCCTGGGTATCTCGCAGCTCCAGCCTCTTTGTTCGGCAACCACCTGCAAGGTGGAAGGGCGGTAGAAGACGACGTGGGTCGGGTCGCGGCGGTAGTGCCAGTTAGCGAAGCGTTCGTCGTCCGTCTGAAAGCAGGTCATCACGCCCAGCCAGCCGCCAGGTTTCAGTCTTTGAGCGAGAAAATCGAATTCGGCGGCCGGATCGAACAGGTGTTCGGCGACTTCGCTCATAATGATCACATCATAGTCGCGGTCGAGCACCGATCGGTCCGCCTCGAAGAAGGGATCGTAGAGCGCCATCTCAAGGCCAGCCTCTTTGAGCATCGCCGCCAGGGCCGGGCCTGGGCCGCAGCCATAGTCGAGGCCGGTCATGCCCGGCCTCAGCTTCGCCAGTAGGGGGTTGGCGAGTTTTGCCAGGAACTGGCGATAGCGGGGATCATCGGGGTCATTTTCGTGATTCTGGTAGTGCGAAAGCTCCTCCGCGGCCGTCGGTCGCTGGCCGGGATCGAGAAAGGTCGCCTCGCAAATGCGGCAGCGCCAGTAGTCACGCCCTTCAACCTGCAAGAAATGTCGCGGCGACGCCGCGCGGCAGACTGGACACGCCATTCTCTCCTTATTGTTATTTTCTACCGCCAAATCATTCTCCTCAAGCGATCAAAACGTGGCTGAAGGGCAACGTCTTGTCGAGATCGCACATGCCTCGCAGCAGTTTGATCTGGGGTTTCGCAGCACTATGCTTAACCTATTGGTAGAGTGCACCCTAGACGCCCCTGGAGGCGCCCCGAAAGGTGGTCCTAATGTCGAAGATGGTGACCAAGCCCGCCCTTCGCGTCCTGTTGGCGCAGCCGCGCGGTTTCTGTGCGGGGGTGGAGCGTGCGATCGAGATCGTCGAGCAGGCGCTCAAGCGCTTTGGAGCCCCCGTCTATGTGCGCCACGAGATCGTGCACAACCGCTACGTGGTCGAGGACCTCCGAAAGAAGGGCGCCGTTTTCGTCAAGGAAGTCGACGAGATTCCCGCGGGATCGGTCACGATCTTCAGTGCGCATGGCGTTTCCGATGCGGTCGAGCAGGCCGGGCATGATCGCGGCCTGAACGTGATCGACGCCGCCTGTCCGCTGGTCACCAAGGTCCACAAGGAAGGTCAGCGCTATGCAAGAAAGGACTTCGAGGTCGTGCTGATCGGCCATGCCGGCCACCCCGAGGTCGAAGGCACGATGGGCCGGATCGACGCCAAGGTGCATTTGGTCTCGGATGTTGAAGATGTGCAGGCCCTGACCCCGGCCAGCCCGGAAAAGCTCGCCTTCGTCACCCAGACGACGCTCAGCGTCGACGACACGCGCGATGTGATCACAGCCCTTCGAGAGCGCTTTCCCAAGATCGTCGGTCCGGACACCAAAGACATCTGCTACGCCACGCAAAATCGCCAAACAGCCGTTCGCGAACTCGCCGGGCGAGTGGAGATGATGCTGGTGGTGGGTGCGCAGAACAGCTCGAATTCCAACCGGTTGCGTGAAATCGGCGAGGATATGGGAATTGCCAGCTATCTGATCGACGGCCCGGAACAGGTCGATCCCGCCTGGTTCGAGCAAATCACGAGCGTCGGGATCACCGCAGGTGCGTCCGCACCCGAGGCGTTGGTGCAACAGCTGATCGACTGGTTGAAGCAACACTTCGATGTCGACCTCGACATTCTCGATGGTATTCGCGAGAACATCCAATTCCGTCTGCCTGCGGCCTTGGCCGATCGCAGCCGGCCACGAACGGTCTGATAGAGAAACCGTCTTTTCGAGGATAGTTGGTACCGATGGGCATTCCCCTTCGCCAGCAGATCAGTGTTGGCGCTTACGTGATGAAGCAGCGCTTCAAGGGCAACAAGCGCTATCCCCTGGTCTTGATGCTGGAGCCTCTTTTCCGCTGCAACCTCGCCTGCGCAGGCTGCGGCAAGATCGACTACCCGAAGCCTATCCTCGACCGACGGCTAAGCGTCGAGGAATGCCTGGACGCCGTCGACGAGTGCGGTGCGCCCATCGTCTCGATCCCCGGCGGCGAGCCGCTGATCCACAAGGACATCGTCCAGATCGTCGAAGGCATCATCGCTCGGAAGAAATTCGTCTATCTCTGCACCAACGCCTTGCTGGTGAAGAAGAAGATGGATGACTTCAAGCCCAGCCCCTACCTGACCTTCTCGATTCATCTGGACGGCCTAAAAGAGCATCACGACAAGTCCGTCTGTCAGGAAGGCGTGTTCGAGAAGGCGGTCGAGGCGATCAAGCTGCTGCGCGGCCGGGGCTTTCGAGTCAATATCAACACCACCCTTTTCGACGGTGTCGAACCGGACGAGGTCGGCAAGTTTTTCGACTATGTCAGCCACGAGCTCGATATCGAAGGCATCACCGTTTCGCCGGGCTACGCCTATGAGCGCGCACCGGATCAGGAGCATTTCCTGAATCGGAGGAAAACCAAGGAGCTGTTCCGCAGCATCTTCAGGCGGGGCAAAGGCAAAGGCTGGAAACTCAGCCATTCCTCGCTCTATCTCGATTTCCTCGCGGGCAATCAGCGCTATGACTGCACCCCCTGGGGCAACCCGACGCGCAACATCTTCGGCTGGCAGCGGCCCTGCTATCTCCTGGGCGAGGGCTTCTCGCCGACCTTCAAGGACCTGATGGAGACCACGGACTGGGATCGCTACGGCACCGGCAACTACGAGAAATGCGCCGACTGCATGGCCCATTGCGGCTACGAGCCGACCGCCGTCAACGACGCCGTCGCCAACCCGCTGAAGACAATGATGACGGCGCTGCGCGGTCCACGCACTGAAGTCGAGATGGTCGAGGACATCTCGCTCGCCAATCAAAGACCGGCCGAGGATGTCTATGAAAAGGTGGTCGCCAAGGCCGCTGAGACAGAGGATAACGGCGCACGGTCAGTCTACAAATCAAAAGCCGTCGCCTAGGTGGCGTGGCCACCTCATTGGGTTCACGCTGTCATGGCCCGGATTGACGGTTTGCGGCCAGGTTTTTGATGGTTGCGAGGATTGCCTTCGACAAAGACACATTGCTGAATGTCGGCAGGTACGGAAGGCTGTCCCTGCATTGCGCCGGTTTTTGCCTCCGGAAACGCTTCGAAGCCTGCGATGGCTCATCCTCGAAATCAACGTTTTCTTAACCTTCCCCCGTTAGCCTTGGTTCCTGGTCCAGGGGGGCCTGGGGGGGCGCACGCCCACCGGAAAAAAGGGGGGGAAAGATCGGATTCCCCAGAGCGCATGGAACAAGGTCTGATC
>JBPCVQ010000048.1:0-5525 GCA_051010395.1 Geminicoccaceae bacterium
AACCCAACGCGACGACTTCGACAAAGGCAAGATTGCCGGCCTGGCGATCACTGGACCAGCCCCTTCGGAGGCTGTCCAGGATATGCTGAAGCAGCCTGATGGCCGAGCACAATTACTGGAATTGAGCAACTGGCAAACAGCACAAGTCACGGAGGGCTGGCATGTACATCAGCTCACGGCAGATGACTATCCGGAACTCTCCACCCATGTGGACGCGATAGCACGAACACTGTTGTTGGTGGCGCATCGTGATGTGTCGGAGGATGCCGTCTATCAAATCGTCAAAATGATGTTCGACAACCTGCCATTTCTCACCAATATCGAGCCGCAAGCCGCGCAGATCTCCTTGGATCACGCCTTGAATCATGAGTCCAACCTACCCTTTCACCCAGGTGCCGCACGCTATTATGAAGAAAT
Source organism: Geminicoccaceae bacterium (assembly GCA_051010395.1). Taxonomy (GTDB): domain Bacteria; phylum Pseudomonadota; class Alphaproteobacteria; order Geminicoccales; family Geminicoccaceae; genus JANQPX01. The sequence continues at coordinate 418 of JBPCVQ010000048.1, forward strand.
AGGCGTTCTGGCGGAGGGCGGAGGCGACCCCGGTGCGGCTCAACTTGATGCTGTGGTGGCCCATGCAGACCACGCTGCCCTTGATCGTTCGGCGTATGCCGAACAGGACGGAGCCGAGCAGGACGGAGAACTCCCGCCAGAGCGTGTTCACGATGAAGCCATGCTTACCGGTACCGAGGTGCATGATGGCCAGGTCACGCACGAGATTGTCCGACCCAATGGCTTGCGCCCTCCCGGCACCGAAATTTCCGTGGTCTATTTCAATTTGGGGAGGACCGATCTTGCCGGCGCAGAATTGGCCAAAATCCCCGAGATCACCGGTCGGATCATGGCAACCTATGATTCCTATGGCAGGGAACCTGAGATCTACGTCGAAGGCCATACCAACAGCTCGGGTAGCCGGGAGACGAATCACGAGATTGCCCGCAGCCGGGCGCAGTCGGTCAGCAACCTGCTGATCGCTGGTGGTGTGCCTGACTCATGGATCCATATCACCGACTATAGCGAGCAGGACCTTGCCGTCCTCACCGCCGACGGCATTGCCGAAGAGCGTAACCGACGGGTCGAAATCACGGTAATCCCACAGGAATGACGTGATGGGCTTACGAAGCCTGTTCGAAAGCTTCCTGGGAGGGGCTGCCAGCGCTCAGTCGCATCCAGATCAGGGAAGACGCTGAAGGGGAAGTCGAAGCGGCCCGCCTGGAGATAACTTTCTCGACAGCGATAGAATTTGACACCCGGCTTGCGTAAGTCGTCACTCAAAAATGCCGCAAATGTCCAGTCCCTGGTTTGAACAGTGATCGCCTCGCCGCTATTTCTCTCAGGGAGCCGCGACACACCTGCCCTTCGGGAAAGCGATGTTGTCCAGACCAGCCTTGTCAACCGCGACCAGCAACGCCGCGACCGAGCCGCCTAGGCCGTCATAGGCAAGCGTCACGAGAAGGAGGAGTGAAGACTTGACGCAAAACTCCTGACGCCCCCTAGAACGGCAGTAGCCAACCACCGCCGTCCCAGGAGTTGACGAAGTCCAGTCTACCCGTGTGCTGGCAGCACGTTTTGGCGCTGCTCGCCGAGACCGTCGATGCCGAGGCGCATGACTTGGCCGGCGCGAAGAAAAACGGGCTCGGGCTTGATACCCATGCCGACACCTGGCGGTGTGCCGGTCGAGATGACGTCGCCGGGCAAGAGGGTCAGGTGCTCGCTCAGATGGCTGATCACTGTCGGCAGATCGAAGATGAACTGACTGGTAGAGCTGTCCTGATACATATGACCGTCGACCTCAAGCCAGATACGCAGGCTGTGAGGGTCGGCGATTTCATCCTTGGTCACGAGCCAAGGACCGATCGGCGCAAAAGTCTCGGGGCTCTTGCCCTTGACCCATTGCCTGGCGCCGCCATTCATTTGAACCTGACGCTCGGAGACGTCGTTGACGATGGTGTAGCCGGCGACGCAGTTCAACGCGTCGGCTTTGCTGACATGGGCACAACGCTCGCCGATCACGGCGGCGAACTCGACTTCCCAGTCGCTCTTCGTCGAGCCTTCGGGAAGGCGCACCGGGTCGTTCGGGCCGATGATCGAGCCGGTATGCTTCATGAACAGCACGGGCTGATCGGGAATGGGCGAGCCGGTTTCCGCTGCATGATCGGCGTAGTTCAGGCCGATGCAAAGGAGATTGGGTACATAAGCCAGGGGGACGCCTAACCGTGGCTGACCATCCACCAGCGGCAGCGAGGCAGGATCAATGGCGGCGAGCGACGCCAGTCTGGCGCTGCTCAGCTGATCGGGCGTCAGATCATTGATATGGCCTGACAGGTCACGGATCTTGCCGTCAGCATCCAGGAGGCCCGGCTTCTCGGCCCCTATATCGCCATATCGCAGCAAACGCATCGCCTCATCTCCCAAATGACCATCGTGGTAACGAACGGACGTTCATCGCCGTCGCAGGAAGGGCCTCAGCGGACCTATCTCCATCACGCGCTCACACTAAGCAAGAATGCTGGGAACGCCAATGTCGGTCGTAAAAAAAAGCTTCCGCTTGTTGACCATATATCCTGGTACTTGCCGAGCATCGCGGAAAGGCTTGCGATCACCGAACAAGCCCTCCGCCGTCATCTCTTCGAGCAAACCGGCGGCATGTCGCCGAATCTGAAGGTGTTTCCGCCGCCCATCGGTGGCCATACCGCCGATATCTTCGGCGACCTCGAAGCGTTACCAAAGAAGCCGCTCAAGCCGGTAGCGTTCGTCTGATCGACTGCGATCGAAAGGCGGGCTGAGTGCTCGGCGAGGTCATAAAAATCCTTGTCTACGACGCCCAAAAACGCCAGAAAGGCGACGATCGAGCCGATAGCTATTTCACCCAAACTGAATGTGTCGCCGACGTTCAGGAAGTTCGTTTTCAAGAGCTCATGCCCGATACGCTGAACTGGCTCGGCAGCACCCGGATCGATCAACTGGTGTCGATAAGTGACATGAAATATAAGTCGATCGACCGTCAGGCCATCGACGTCGGCGAATATGTAGCCATTCCGGACGAGAGCTCGGCGACTATGAACACGGCTGAACCCCCGAACCTCAGCGACCCCGAATGGCTTTCCGATCCTGCTTCGGCGGTCGCCTGGCTCCGATCGACCGAGGCGATTCGCGAGCGTACTGGACTAGTTCTCGCCGCAGCCGAAAATACCGAGCTGGAGCATTTCGACCTCGACCTCGATAAGCTCGATCCGACCGCCGACTACGTCATCGACACCATCCACGTCAATTATCCGTCACTGGACATCCCCTATCACAGCCGATGGCGCCACTTCGCCGCTGGCGGGCGCGACCGGTGGCGGGACCTTGCTTTCGAACTCGACCATGTCGCACGACTTGAGCGTGCGCGCATCCGCTTTGACCTTGCGGTCACTAGCGTCCTCCTCGATGCCGGAGCCGGAGAACGCTGGCGCTATATCGAACCCAGCTGCGGACAGGTCTTCAGCCGTTCCGAGGGATTGGCCGTGGCGAGCTTCGATTTCTTCGCCGGCGGCCTGTGTTCCGCAGACCCCTCAAATCCACTTCGCGCTGACGCCGATGCGCTGGTCGGCCTGGACAGCGCTTTGATCGAACGCCACTTTCAGGTTGCCGATGATAATCCGCTGATCGGCTCGGTCGGACGGGCGCGTCTGATGAACGCGCTCGGCCATGCCCTTCAGTCCAGCCCGTCCCTCTTCGGCGGTGACAGACCAAGAGTGGGCCATCTCGTCGATTATTTCATGGAGGCGAGCACTGGCGGCACCTTGCCTGCAGGCGCCATCCTCACAGCCATTCTCAAAGGTCTGGCATCAATCTGGCCAGGCCGGATAGAGATTGCCGGCATGAATCTCGGCGATATCGGCCGCCATCCCGTCGCAGCGACCGACGATCTCACCAATGGCCTCGTGCCCTTTCACAAGCTCTCGCAATGGCTGGCGTTCTCGTTGATTGAGCCTCTGGAGGAGCTTGGGATCGATGTGGTTGGGCTGGATACACTGACACCGCTTGCTGAATACCGAAATGGTGGACTTCTGATCGACCTTGGACTGATCAGGCCAAAGCACGAGGCGGTACTCGGCCAGGCGCATCCGGTGAACTCGGAACTGGTTACCGAGTGGCGGGCGCTTACCGTAGCGCTGATTGAAAAGCTGGCTGTACGCATCCGCGAGAAGCTCAGCCTATCCCCGCATGACCTGCCGCTGGCGAAGGTTCTCGAAGGCGGAACCTGGCGTGCCGGGCGTCGCATTGCCAAAGAGCGCCGTCCGGGCGGCAGCCCGCCGCTGACGCTGTTGAGCGATGGCACCTTATTCTGATTGGCGTTGCCAATCGTTCCTCGCAGCCCGTTTCCTGCCGTCATGATAGTACCATGAGAATTAGAGGAGCTTGGCATCGACGATGCGACGGGATGACCGCTGGCCCTGCTCAGCGCAATCAGTAGTCTCATTTATCACAACCTCACGGCTGGAGCCGGACAAGGAAAATGTTTGATGGACATCAGTAAAGTCGCGATCGGTGGAAACCCACCGGACGAAGTCAATGTGATCATCGAAGTGAGCTTGCGCTCCGATCCCATCAAATATGAGTTCGAGAAGGACTCGGGCGCGATTGTCGTTGACCGCTTTCTCTATACAACCATGTTCTATCCCTGCAATTATGGCTTCATCCCACACACGCTCGCGACCGACGGTGACCCAGTGGACGTGATGGTCATCGGGCGCATGCCCGTACAGTCAGGTGCCATGATGGCGGTTCGCCCTATCGGGGTCCTTGAGTTGGAGGATGAAGCCGGCGGCGATGAAAAAATCCTGGCCGTTCCGACCCGCAAGATCACCCAACTTTATGACCGTGTGAATAGTTGGCAGGATGTGCCGGAAATCGATCTGAAACGCATTCAGCATTTCTTTGAACACTATAAGGATCTCGAACCCGAGAAATGGACGCGCGTCGGCAATTGGCGTGATACCGACATCGCCCATGGATTGATCACCGAAGCCATTGCGCGTGCGGAAAAACAGAGCTCCGATGAGTAATCAAGAAATCACGAGTGACACCGAAGCCAGAACATCATTTCCCTCTGCCCTTCTGCAGGGCTATCAGGCGTTCAAGGAAGGTCGGTTCGCCGTCGAGCAAGAACGCTATCGGCAGTTGGCGGAAACGGGTCAGACTCCGGAGACACTGGTAATCGCCTGCTGCGATTCACGAGCAGCGCCGGAGACGATCTTCAACACCCTGCCCGGCGACATCTTCGTGGTGCGCAACGTCGCCAATCTCGTACCACCCTATGAGCCCGACGGCCGCTATCATTCGACGTCAGCGGCCCTCGAATTCGCGGTCCAGAGCTTGAAGGTCAAACATATCCTCGTGCTCGGCCACGGACGCTGCGGCGGTATCAAGGCTGCGCTCAATCCCGCGGACGAGCCGCTTTCACCGGGGGACTTCATTGGCAAGTGGATGGATCTTCTTGGATCAGCTGCTGAAACCATCGCCAGCAACGACTGGATGACGGACGCCGAGAGGCAGATGGCGCTGGAGCGCATATCGATCCGCTACACCATCGCCAATCTGCGCACATTTCCCTATGTCGATATCCTCGAGAGGAA
>JBPCVQ010000049.1:0-22673 GCA_051010395.1 Geminicoccaceae bacterium
CCTCCCACCACCACAGCGTCGGGCGGCCGATTTCCATCGACCGCCCGACCCACCGATAAGTCAACCCTATCGCCAGTGGCGGTTAGGCGGAGAGGGTTGCTGGGGCAGTTTTTTCGCGCTTGGTCAGGAGCTTGTCGAGCGCCGTTGTATAAGCACGGGCGGCGCCCAGGATCGTGTCGGTCTCGGCGGCGTTGCCGACCACGGTCTTGCCGTCCTCTTCGAGACGGACCGTCACTTCGGCCTGCGCATCCGTGCCTTCGGTGACCGCGTGGATTTGGAAGAGTGCGAGCATCGCCTTATGCGGCACCAGCTTCATGATAGCGTTGAAAGTGGCATCAACAGGGCCGCTGCCTTCGGCCTTCGCCGTCTGCACCTTGCCGTTCACCTCCAGCTCGATCGCCGCGACCGCGGTCGGCCGGGAGCCGCAGGCAACCTCGAGCGAGACGACCTTGATGCGCTGGTCGGCGGCCGCGATCTCATCATCGACCAGCGCCACGAGATCCTCGTCGAAGATTTCCTTCTTCTTGTCGGCGAGCGCTTTGAAGCGAACGAAGGCGTCCTTCAGCGCGTTGTCGCCGAGCTCGTAGCCCAGTTCCGACAGTTTCTGCCTGAACGCGTGCTTGCCGGAATGCTTGCCCATCACCAGGGTGGAGCGCACCAGGCCGACGTCTTCCGGTCTCATGATCTCGTAGGTGCCGGCATCTTTCAGCATGCCGTCCTGGTGGATGCCCGCCTCGTGCTGGAAGGCGTTCACACCGACGATTGCCTTGTTGGGCTGCACCGCAAAGCCGGTGAACGCTGAGACCAGACGGGACGCCTTCATGATGTGCTCGGTGACCATGTGGGTCTCGACCGGCGTCATGTCGCCGCGGGTCCTGATCGCCATCACGATTTCTTCAAGCGCTGCATTGCCGGCGCGCTCGCCGATGCCGTTGATGGTGCATTCCACCTGACGGGCGCCCGCTTCGACTGCGCGCAGTGAATTGGCGACCGCGAGGCCCAGATCGTTGTGGCAATGCACCGAGATTACGGCCTTGTCGATGTTGGGCACACGATTTTGGATCATGCGGATGAGGTCAGCAAACTCCTCGGGATAGGCGTAGCCCACCGTGTCCGGGATATTGATGGTGGTCGCACCCGCGGTAATCGCACTCTCGATGCAGCGGCAAAGGAAATCATGTTCGGACCGCGAACCGTCCTCACAGGACCATTCGACGTCGTCGACGTGGTTTCGAGCACGGGTCACGCTGTCGATGACCGCTTGGTGCACCTCGTCCGGCGTCATTTGCAGCTTGACGCGCATATGCAGCGGACTGGTGGCTATGAAGGTATGGATGCGCTTTTGCTCGGCGGGTCTCAGTGCCTCCGCTGCCCGGTCGATGTCCGGAAACTGCGCGCGCGAAAGCGAGCAGACCACGCTGTTCTTGACGCGCTTCGCGATCTCGTTGACCGCCTGGAAGTCCCCCTCGGAGGCGATGGCGAAACCGGCTTCGATGATGTCGACGCCCATCTCCTCCAGCACCTCCGCGACCTTGATCTTCTCGGACACGGTCATGGATGCGCCCGGCGACTGTTCGCCGTCGCGTAGGGTGGTATCGAACACCACAATCTTGTCAGGCGCCACCGACACCTCGGTTACATCAGATGGAGTTCGTGACTCGTCTTGCTGATCAGCCGACATGGCTAGTAATCCTCTTGCGGATGGTTAAACCTCGTTGGGCTCTCGCCCTTGGCCCCTGAACACGCGCTAAGCGCCTCGGCTCAGGGGCGAGTAAGTCGAAGCTCCGCAAGAAGCAGGTCGAGGCAAAGGCTCGGAAGGGCTAAGCGCCGCTCCGTCAAACCTATCATGGCTGGCTCGATAATCCCCATCGGGAATGCCTACTCCACGATCGCCTCAGTGAGGCTATCAGCCTCACGGTTGGGCCAGCTGGCCCTTAGGTTGACTTAGACGGGCATAAAAACCGATCATTTCAGACTTGTAAAGAAGGGAATTGGCTCATCGCTCGATGACCCGCCGGTTTGGCCATGTTATGCGGGATCTTTCATGGAGTAGGCTGGTTAGCACGGTTGAATGAGGCAGAGGAGAGGGCGCGTCCTCCAGTCGAGGCTATGTCTGGATGTGCCTCTGGCTTTGCTGCAGCTCTACATCTACGGTTATCTGAACTAGGCTCAATCAAGCCGACGGCTTGAGCAGTAGTCTGGTCGTATGTTGAAGTCATGTGGCCCGAACCCGATCACGCGACGATTGCCGAATTTCGCAAAGATCATCCGCAAGCCGTGCGCGCGGTTTGTCCACTGAGAACACGAGCATGTTCTGGAGGTTGCCCAGGAACGATTTGAAAAGCATCCGGAACAGATGCGCCAGCGTCGCGAGACGGTCGTATCCCCCCTCGGCGCCATCAAAGGCAGAGTGGATGCCCCGCATTCCCTGATGAAAGCCTTGAAACGGCTATGGCGTCGACATGGCTTTGGATCGAGCTCGACAAAATAGGGCTGCCCGTCATCTGTATCAGTTCCCATCATGCCAAAGCTGCACCGAAGATGCAGATCAGCAAGAGCGATTGCAACGATGCCATCGGCATCACCCGGATCATGCGGTCCGGCTGATATCGAGAAGTCCGCGTAAGGGGGGGATAGGCATGCGATCAAGGAGGGCCTCTCTCTTGGTTAAGATCAGATGTGGCATCGAGGATCAGATCCGGCGGGGCGTCCTCCAATATTTTAGTATGGTAATTGGTCGCGCCATGACGCTCAGGTCCAGCGCCTCATGACAACGCTCGGTATCGATGTCATCGCACCCCATTGCTATCTGGCAACCATCGATGATCTGACCTGCTCCAAGATGCCTCGAAGCGTTGGTGCCTATTTCGGTTTAACGACGCGGCACTTTGCCTCCGGTGAGGTCGACTGGACCGGATGGATCTTGAAATGCGTTGACGCAACGCAGATCATGCACTGGACTTGGCGGCGACCGTTTGGCGGGATGAACATGCCGTGCTGATGCTACCTCGGCCGCGTAGGCTGTCGGGGCAAATTGCTGATGTTTGAATGCCTGTGTAACGGGCATTCAGGCGGCTTCATTTAAAGGGCTTGTATATACACCAAGAAAGCGATAGTTATAATTTTACAAGAATAAGCTGCAAATGCAGTATGCTCTTAAGAGCTACATTCTGGAATGGAGGCTTCGGCCTCCTTTCTTTTTTTTAGGGCCACGTTGACGTATTTGCCGGCCTCTTGCTGTCTGGTCGAGAAGTATCAACTTTTTAGAATCACTGGCCTTCCATCATCCTTGTCGTGAGCCATTTGTGATCTGCGCATAGGCCATGATCGCGGGATGCATGGTGCAAAAATATCTCCTGCCAAGCTTGCATGAGAGTGGCTCTATTGAAATATCCACATGAATTTCTCTCCTCATGACCTGTCGGAAACTGTGCACCATGTTGCTGACATGAAGCTTATCGTTCCAAGTGACAGAAGGCCAATATTGTGGGAAGCCCTTAGCCAAACAAGGCGTTGAGCGTACCGTATAATAGTGCCCAGAGCACACCGGAGGTGCCGACAATGAACATCGTCGCTTCCGGCAGCGACAGCTGCACGTCCTGATCCTCAGAGAGCGCAGCTGTATTCTCGATGAGTGTTGCCGTTTGTGAACCGGTCATCCTACTTCCTCTTGCCGTGACCTCTGGATTATGCACGGACGACCTTAAGAGAGCCTTAACGCGGACGATTTCCAGCGATCTGCGCATGTCAGGGGGCGGCGCCGGTCATGGTACGCCTAAGGGCGAGGAGCTGATCGCCGGGATCGATGGCGACATCAGCCATGGTGAGGCAGGCGCCCGCTGCGACGGGCCGCACCAGCTCGACTTTGTGGGCGAGGCCGATCGGCAGATGATCCCCGGCGATCGAGACCCCCGCCGGCATGAGCTTACCCCAGACACAGGCCCCGCCTTCGCCATCCAGCATCTCGCCGGCTGGCATGTCCTTCTTGGCGGTGGCGATCACGTCGGCGCGAAAGCCGTCGGGGCAGCCGGTCGGCTCGCCGCGAAGGGCGGCTGACGCCACACTGATGCCGAGTTCGAGACCGATCATATGGATCGGTCGGTAGATCGAAGCAATATCCCCGCTGGGATCGATGTTCAGGCCATATTGGGCAAAGCAGGCGCGCGCATAGTCCGAGGGCGCCTTGAAGGTGATGTAGACCCCCCAGCGAAGATCGCGATAGACGGCACGGCCGTCGCGCTCCAGGTCGGTGACCACCTCGACAGTGCCGTCATGCTCAAGCTGGCCACCCATGCTCGATGGTCTGAGCACAAAAGCGAGATCGTCGACGCCGCAGGCGGGAAAGGCCAATCCTTGGCTTGGTACTTTGAGGCCGCAGGCATTGGCCACCGCCGCCATCTCGATGCCTGATTTGGTGCCGTCGACAAAGCTGTTGAACATTTTCGGGTTCATGCCGGCCTCATCGGCTTCCTCGTCGGTGATGCCGAAATGCTGCCAGACGGTCTTTGGCGTCGAGCGATGCATCGCCGGCAGATAGCGGGTCCCCTTGCCGGCGCAGACCACCGGAAAGCCGGCGGTGCGCGCCCAGTCCACCATCTCGCAGATCAGCGCTGGCTGATCACCATAGGCGAGGCTGTAGACCAGGCCCGCCTTCTGCGCGCGTTCGGCCAATAGCGGTCCGACCAGAACGTCGGCCTCGACATTGACCATCACCAGATGGCGGCCATGTTCGATGCCTGAAAGTGCGTGGCGCACACCGGCACCGGGATCGCCGGTAGCCTCGATCAGCACATCGATGCCAGGCGCCTGGATCAAGCCCATGCTGTCGTCGGTTAGGCTTGTCTTGCCGTCCGCAAGTGCTGTCGCCATGTCAGGAGCATCGATTTGTGCTGCTGGCCAGCCAAGCCGACGCATTGATGTCCTCGCCCGATCGACGTCGAGATCGGCAACGCCGACAATATGGAGCCCGGGCGTAAAGCGTGCCTGGGCGAGAAACATCGAACCGAACTTGCCGGCTCCGATCAGCCCAACACGAACTGGTTCTCCTTCATCAGCGCGTTTGGCCAGCAGGCGATGTAAGTTCATGACGACTCCTCTTAGCTCTCAGTCCCGCGAGCGCTCCCTCTTTAACCATATATAGAGATCGCGCAAAGCGTGCAAAGAGACAAACATGACCCGCGCCGTCCTGTCGCGTTTAACTTCATATTTTTCAATAGTTTTTCATAACCAACTCCCGATCACTTTCGACGCGATTGCACATTCACTCTTTCGTTTCAGTGAAAATAATCAACTTAAAAGTGAAATTAAACGTCAAAGGACTCGGACGATATTCGAGTATGACGCGTGTCCCCTGTCACCTCTGGACGCGGCAATTGGCATGTCTAGGCTTGGACGATGTCGGCGAACGACCGATTGGAAAAAAGGAGGATTGATCATGAACGGTTTGGAGGCCTGGCGGCCTGATCTGGACATCATCTGGGACCGCCTGGCGCTGGGGCTGGACCTCTTCGGATTCTATGCCAACTGGCTCTGGGTCATGCTGGTATTCTGGCTGGCGGCAGCGATATCGCTTTGGTTCTACTCAAGCTGGCAGCAACGCCGGGCTGATCGTGAATATCTCGCCTACGCCTCGCGCCAGCTGCCACTGCTGCGCCGCCTAGCCCGCCAACGTGCCCAGGAAGTCGCCTTTTCCCGCCGAACCGACCGCTTCTAGTGGCGTGGCCACACCATTTGGTTTGAACCGCCTTCGAAGAACGTGTCCGAATATCCAGGGTATGCGTTCCCATGTCGGGAAGGGGTGGGAATACCCTGAATGTAGCATCCGATCGGATTGCCAGGTTCGTTTTTCGATGGCGGCTCAAACCCATGAGGTGGTCATACCACCATCATGCCGAACAGGAGGCCGGCGAGGATAGCGCCACCGATACCGAAGATGACGTAGGTGAAGAAGACCTGGGGTTTGACCAGGGACCAGACCGCGGCCATCGCTGGAATGCAGCTGACGGCGCCCGCCATCATGAACGCCATGCCCGCGCCGGCGCTCATGCCCTGGGTCATCAGGCCGGCGACCAGCGGCGGTGCGGCGTAGCTGTTGAGATAGGCGGGGGCGCCGACCAGAGCCGCGGTTACGATCGGCAGGACGCCGTCGCCGCCAACCAGGGCGCCGATCAGTTGCGCCGGCACATAGGTGACGAGCAGGCCTTGCAGCAGGTAGGCGAGCGTCAGCCATTTCAGGAGGAAGACGCCGTTATTGAGGGCCTCACGCCCAAAGGTTTCACGCCGCGTCTCTTCGCGCCAGAAGGGCCAGACCGGCTTGCCGTCGAAGCTTGAGCGCCCGCCGCAGCAGCCGCCTGTCGTCCGGGCTCTCAGAGGCTCGACAAACAGCCCCTGGCTGATCAAAAGGCGTGTGCCGAAACCACCGAACAGGCCGAGGCCGACGGCGCCGATCGTCTTGGCGGTCGCGAACGGCCAGCCGAGCGCCGAGGCGGTGATCAGGAGGGCCGGCGGATCGATGAGCGGCGAGGACAGCCAGAACGCCATCACGGCCGAAAGCGGCGCGCCCATGGCGAGCAGCCCCGCGATGAACGGAATGACCTCGCAGGAACAGAAGGGGGCAAGGCCGCCGAGCAGGGCTGCGAGAACGATCATGCGGGTTTCGCGTCCCTCGAAGGCGCGCGCGACGATTGCTTCAGCACCGGTCGCACGTAGATAGGCGAACAGCAGGACGGCGAAGGCGAGATAGGGAAGCGTACCACCCAGCGCGGTCGCTGCGGTGGTCGATATGGCCCCGAGGCGGGTGGGATCGAAGATGAGGATGACGAGCGGAATCAAGAGTATCAGCCCATAGACCGAGCGCAGTCCGCCCAAACCCTGGCGCCAGAAAGCCGGTAGTTTCATGACGAGTTCGGTCATGCTGCGTCCTCGCCTTTTTGCTGATCGTGACTGTGTCCTCGCGGATGCGGCGTCGCGGATTCGCTGCAGCATTCACGAAGGAGGAAGTCGGCAAGGCTCTCGATGCGTCCGAAGGCCGCCCGATTGCGCACGACGCGGCCCTCGCGTTCCTGCTCGATCAGTCCGGCTGCCGCAAGGAAGCGCAGATGGTGGGCGAGTGTCGAGGCCGGGAGGTCAACCCGTTCCTGGATCTCGCCAACCGAAAGCCCGACAGGCCCAGCCCGCACCAGGGACAACAAAACGTCCAGTCTCGGCTCGGAACCAACCGCGGCAAAACCTTGTGCTGCCTCTTCCAACGCGATCGACATGGATCTCAGTTCCTTTGAAACGATATAACTAGATTAATAGTTATATTTTCTAATTTCAAGGGAAAAAGGACTTTTCGATCGAACGACCATTCACTTTCATTCAAGCTCGGGTTGTACAGTCAGCAGTTTTTGCGATGGCTCGATGCCGTGTTTAGAAAAATCACCTGATGCATCGCCTGTGTGCAGTTTGAAGCCACTCGATCACCGAGTTTGCACAACGAAGTCGTAAGTTCTGACCAATTGGGCCGACGTCTATTACCCCTCCTTAACCCGGCTTCGCCATTCACAAGCCGGAGGAGCCGATCCTTGTACGGCAAAAGCTTGGCCGACGGATAACCATGCATCGACTTCGCCTCGACACTGCCAGTCTCGCGCTTGCGCTGCACCCATTTGACCGCCGTCGACGCGCTAACCTGAAGCCGGCGCGCCGCGGCTCAAGCCAGACTGCCAGCTTCGACAGCGTCGATAATCCGGTGAATAAGCACGCGGCATGATCCTTCCCAACATTGTTGGTTTGGAGAGAATTACATCAGACCAGAACGTAACATCTTGAAAACGAAAACTGACTCAATCTGTCGCGGAAACACTCTGGTGTTTGCAAGTTTTTGCCAAGCGGGGGTTTGACGCGCCGCGGTCGAACGATCAGAACTAGAGAGACTGTCCGCGTCGCCCTTCTTGACTTTGGTCCCGAATGCCACCCGGCTCCGAGGGCGCGGATGGCCTTTGTGGATCGCCGGATTGCCGGCGTTCGGGAGGTTCGATGGCAATCCTCAAGCCTGGTGACGACAAGGAGATGCAGGCGGCCGTGGAACAGGCCTGCGCTCTGGGTCGGGCACTGGAGGTCGTCGGTGGAAGCACCAAACGCGCGCTCGGCCGGCCAGTTATTGCTGATGATCGCCTCGATCTCTCCAAGCTTGCTGATGTGATCGACTATGAACCGGCTGAGCTGGTGCTGACCGCAAGGCCGGGCACGTTGCTTTCTGACATCGAGACGATGCTCGCCGAGACGGGCCAGGCACTGGCCTTCGAGCCTCCGGATTACAGCGAGCTGCTTGGCACCGACCATGCCGGTACGCTCGGTGGCGTGATCGCGGCCAATCTCTCCGGACCAAGACGGATCAAAGCGGGGGCAGCGCGTGATCATCTTCTCGGCTTCAAGGGCGTGACTGGCCATGGGCGCGCCTTCAAATCCGGCGGCCGCGTGGTCAAGAATGTCACCGGCTATGATCTTTCGAAACTTATCACGGGCTCTATGGGTACGCTCGCTGCCCTCTCCGAGCTGAGCATCAAGGCTTTGCCGTGCCCGGAGGTGACGTGGACATTGGCGCTGCGCGACCTCGACGACCGAGCGGCGACGGCGATCATGATCCGCGCCATGGCTTCCGCCCATGAAGTGTCGGGCGCCGCCCATCTGCCGGCTGGAACCCCCGCCGGCCTTGGTTTCGGGAGTGCCGCCCTCACCGTTATTCGGCTGGAGGGGCCGGCACCTTCGGTCGAAGCCCGGTTTACTGCACTCCAGAAGGAGCTGGAGGACGGCGATAAGTTGGAGGACAAGGGCTCGCTCACCCTTTGGAAAGGGGTTCGTGACGTCGCGCCTTTGACCGGCGCTGCCGATCGGGCGGTGTGGCGCCTGTCTCTACCGCCTTCTGCTGGACCTTCGGTGGTCGAGGCGATCGGTGAACGCCTCGACGTTAACCATTACTATGACTGGGCAGGTGGGCTGGTTTGGCTGGCGACGACGGAAGAGGGCGGCGCAGGCGCTTCGATCGTCCGCAGGTCTATTGAAGATGCCTCGGATGCTGGAAACGGCTATGCCACGCTGGTGCGTGCTTCCGAAACGGTGCGTAGAAATGTTCCGGTCTACCAGCCGCAAGAGCCGGCGCTTGCCGCACTGACGAAGCGCGTGAAGGAAAGCTTCGATCCGAAGCGCATTCTCAATCCCAGCCGCATGTATGAGGGCGTGTGAGCGATGCAGACGACGTTCACGCTAGAACAGCTCACCGATCCGGATATGGCTGCATCGGAAAAAATCCTCCGCGCCTGCGTGCATTGCGGCTTTTGCACCGCGACCTGTCCGACCTTCGTCCTTCTTGGCGACGAGCTCGATAGTCCGAGGGGCCGCATCTACCTGATCAAGGACATGCTGGAGAACGACAAGCCGGCGAGCAGCGAGGTCGCCAAGCATGTCGACCGTTGCCTGTCCTGCCTCTCCTGTATGACGACCTGCCCGTCGGGGGTGCATTACATGCACCTGGTGGACCATGCCAGAAAACACATCGAGGAGACTTTTGAACGACCGTGGACTGATCGGTGGTTGCGCGAGGTGCTGGCGACCATGCTGCCGGAGCCTGGCCTCTTACGCCTGGGCCTGCTTGCCGCCTGGTTTGCAAAACCCTTCGCTCGCTTCTTCGAAGGGCGCCCGGGCCTCCCCGGCCGGTTGGGCGCCATGTTGCGGCTGGCGCCGGGCGCCATCCCGACACCATCCTGGATGGATCGGCCAGGCATCTTCAGGGCGGAAGGTGAGCGCCGCGCTCGGGTTGCCCTGATGACCGGCTGCGCCCAGCAGGTGCTGGCGCCGTCGATCAATGAGGCCACGATCCGCCTGCTCAACCGCCATGGCGTCGAGGTGGTGGTTCCGCATCTTACAGGCTGCTGCGGTGCGCTGGTTCATCACATGGGCAAGGAAGCGGACGCTCTGGAAGGCGCCAGGAAGAACATCGACGGCTGGATACGGGAGCGCGATCTGGATGGCCTTGACGCCATCATTATTAACGCCTCCGGCTGCGGCACCACAGTCAAGGACTACGGCTTCATGCTGCGGGAGGATGAGGGTTATGCAGCCTCGGCCGCCGAGTTTGCTGGCATGACCAAGGACGTCACCGAATTCATGAGCGAGTTCGGCCTGCTGCCCGCCGCCCGCAATGCCGGTCTGACCGTCGCCTATCACTCGGCGTGCTCGTTGCAGCACGGCCAGAAGATCACGACGGCCCCGAAAGCGCTTTTGTCCCAGGCTGGCTTTACCGTGAAAGACGTGCCGGAAGGCCATCTCTGCTGTGGTTCGGCTGGTACCTACAACATTATGCAGCCGACGATCGCGGCCGAACTCAGAGACCGGAAGATCGCCAACATCGAAAGCATGTCTCCCGATCTAATTGCTGCCGGCAATATCGGCTGCATCACCCAGATCGCAGGCGCTACCGGCCTGCCGATCGTGCACACGGTCGAACTCCTGGACTGGGCCACCGGCGGGCCGGCACCGGCCGGCAGCGTTGACTTTAGAGAGAGGGCTTTATCTTGAAGATCGGAGTTTTGGGCTGCGCCGGCCGAATGGGCCGGGCGATTATGGCCGAAGTTATCGAGACGGAAGGGTGCACCCTCGCCGGCGGTACCGAGATGGCCGGACATGCCGAACTCGGCAAGGACCTTGGAGCACTGATCGGCAGTGGTAACCTCGACATGACCGTCAACGAGGATGCTGCAGCCTTGATCGCAATTTCTGACGTGGTCATCGAATTCTCGTCGGTCGAAGCCACCGTGCGACACGCGGCTATCGCCGCGGAGCGCGGCACAGGCCATGTCATCGGCACCACCGGCCTTGATGAGAGCGCCGCAAAGCAACTGATCAACGCCGCGGCGCGTACGCCGCTGGTTTGGGCAGCGAATATGAGCCTTGGGGTCAATCTGCTGCTCGGGCTGACCGAAAAAGTTGCTAGGAGCCTCGGGCCGGAGGCTTACGATATCGAGATCGTCGAGATCCATCACCGCCACAAGATCGACGCGCCCTCGGGCACGGCGCTGGCGCTCGGCGAAGCGGCGGCGCGCGGCCGTGGCGTACCACTTGGCGATGTCGCCGATCGTGGTCGCGATGGCGTTACCGGTGCGAGAAAAACCGGCGACATCGGCTTTGCCGCTCTGCGTGGCGGTGACGTGGTCGGCGATCACAGCGTGGTGTTCGCCGGCCTCGGCGAGCGCATCAAACTTTCTCACAAAGCCTCGGATCGAAAGATCTACGCGCGCGGCGCCGTCCATGCCGCCCGCTGGCTGAAGGATCGGCCAGCTGGTCTCTACAGCATGAACGACGTGCTCGGCCTTTAGGCGGTGTGGCCAACTCGTTGACGTTGACCGCCATCGCCGGGATCGGCGATATGCGCCCTGGTTTGACAATGCCGATGGGTAAAGCTGGTGCATGGCCGGTAGTGTCCCAGTTTGAAATTACCAGAATCGCCAAATACGATTTAATTCTCTTGTGTGCGCTACTTGTGATTTTCCTAGCGATCGGAAATTTGATGTCGTCATAGTTTAGTATGTTGAAATACCCCGACTATCGCCATGATTCGATATCAACGCAGCCGGAGACCAGCATGCTGAGGACCAATCGCGTGGAACGGCCTTGATTATGTTGTCTATGGGGCTTTGACGGTTGGTTGCGTGCTTGGAAATCTTGCTACGGCTTCAGCTTTCCTGTGGCTCAATATAATCACGTACCCATGACGGAATAGGGGCTTTCTTGCCCCTAAATTCCATGAGCCAGTCCATAAGGCGATCAAGCTCGTCGTCAGAAGGATCTGGCTCAACGGTTATGCTGTTGTTGATTTGAGGTGGCGCATCTCCACTTATTATTAGAGCTGTTGTGACGGCGCCGAAGAGAGCAATCAAAGCGGCAAGAACCGTAGCAGATACCTGTGGGTCATCCATGATTTCGGCCAACCTTTTCGCGATAGTTGGCGAGTGTGGGCCGATGCGTTCGATGACCTCCTCTGGCTTAGATTGTTCCTTTTTGGCCTGAAGGAGAATGAGCCCTAGACGAGAGAAGATTTCTGAATCTAAAGGCACGCCGTCAGTTTGGGCAAATGTCTTTTGATCTGGATCGAAGTTAAAGGTCCCCTCAACGACCCTTGCCTGACCGCCACAGAGGGGGCGATTCACTCCCACATTCTGAAATGACAGCGTCAACGCTGCGCCGAAGTGTAGTGGCGCAAAAAACGCGTGCCCGCATCGCTGACAATGAGCTGGAGTGTTGCCCAAACCTAAGCCGCTTACGTTTCTCGTACGGCCCACGTTTGCCCGGCTTAGGCGCAGCTGCATCAATCACCTCAACCAGATCTTCCATCTTCCAGAGTTTGCCAGTCAGGCCGGCGGACATTGCTGATGTTACCTTTAGGATTTTGTGGAGTTGGACGAAATTATATCAAAAGGTGCAAGGTGCAACCATGTGCATGTGGTTCTCGAACGTCTTCGAGAAGGCGTTCATCAGCTGTTTGAAACGCCGCGTCTACATGCGCATGGTCAAATTTTGGCGCTCGGCATGCGAGGTGCTGACCAACTTGATCGCACATGGGCCATTCCCGATCTTTGCAACGGTCATCTGATCTAGGATGCCGCATACCTCGCTCATGATCTGCAGTTCCTCAGCTGTAACCCTTTCTTAAGTCGTCCATGTCATGGTCATGACCTCTTCCATGTGATCCTGGGAATCCGTCCGCCAGATGGGATGGGCTAGGCTCGGATTCCCAGGATCGCATGGACCATCAAGGCCATTGATAATGGAGGTCGGTTAAGAAACACTGAATGGATTGATGCCACCCATCTTTTTCGATCTGGCCATGTATATCGGTCTGAAATTGGCTGAGATGACGGAGGCGACAGCGCAGTGTTCAGAGGAGCATCCATGACAAAAGAGATCACGGTCTATTACGCCCTGCAATCGCCTTGGGCATATCTCGGCTGGCAGCGATTCTTGGAGCTGGTTCGGGAAAAGCGTGCGGTGGCAACATTTCGCCCGATCAAGATGGCGCCGGTCTTTGCAGCCAGCGGCGGCTTGCCGCTGGCCAAGCGTCCGGTTCAGCGTCAGGCCTATCGCATGATGGAGCTGAAGCGCTGGCGCGAAATCCTGAGCCAGCCACTCACACTGGAACCGGCGTTTTTTCCCGTCGACGAGAACCTGGCGGCCCTGATGGTGATTGCCCATGGCAAGGAGGGCGGTGACATGGGTGCTCTCAGCCAAGCGATGTTGCGCGCGGTCTGGGCGGAAGAGCGCGACCTTGCCGATCAGGAGACCCTTGCTGCGCTCGCCGCGGAGCAAGGCCTGGACAGCCGTTCCCTCCTGACGCTCGCTGAAACTCAGGAGGTTGCCGACATTTATGACGCCCACACCGAGGTCGCCCTCGAAGACGGCGTCTTTGGTGTTCCCACCTTCAAACTCGGGGATGAACTCTTCTGGGGCCAGGACCGCCTCGACCTACTTGCTCGAGCGCTGGATGCATAGCTAGAGCAACCAGAGCGTTTGTTGTCCTGCCGGTGGATCGATCAAAGCGGGATCAAGCAGTATGCCCTCATATCAAAGGCCCTGGCTGTCGGATAGTTTTCTTCCGTCATCTCATGATGGTCATGCGCGTGGTGAGCACAGAGGGGTGGGATGTTGTAGGTGGCATCCGACAAGCCGCCCAACGTTGACCTTTTGTTAGTCCGACACTGGCAGAATGGTGCTTGGTCCATGTGCCCTACAAGTCCGTGCCTCGCCATTTTCGAGACGGGCGGCCGGATTCCCACGATCGCATGGACCAGAAGGCTAGGGTGATAGGCATAGGTTGACAAAGCGTTAGCGCAGAGACGCCGTATGCCTCGGACAGGCTGACCGAACATTGATGAAAACGGTCATTTGCCAGTTAGGTTGGTATAATCCGTTCGGATCAGGTGCGATCATCTGTCAAGCGCCTCCCGAGCTGGCCATGCCGCAAGCTTTTCGCATCGTCACGTTTCGTTCCTATCGTTTTTTCTGCTCCAGCCGTGGTATAGCCCGCATCGTGAGAGGCGGATTGGCATGAAATGGAGGAGAATGAGGTGGCGAGTGGTCACCGGGCGACGCCAATGATCGCCCAGTACCAGACCTTGAAGGCCGAGCATCCGGAATGCCTTTTGTTCTTCCGGATGGGTGATTTCTATGAGCTGTTCTTCGAAGACGCGAAACGGGCGGCACCTGCCCTCGACATCGCGCTCACCAAGCGCGGTCGGCATGGGGACGAGGATATCCCGATGTGCGGTGTGCCCGTGCATAGCAGCGATGGCTATCTCGAGCGGCTGATCAAAAAGGGCTTCAAGGTCGCGATCTGCGAGCAGACCGAGGACCCGGCGGAAGCTAAGAAACGCGGGCCGAAATCGGTGGTGAGGCGCGAGATCATCCGGCTGGTCACCCCCGGCACGATCACCGAGGACAGCCTCCTGGAGGCCAGGCGGCATAACTTTCTGGCAGCCATTGCGACCAGCCAGAAACAACTCGGGCTCGCCTGGCTCGACATGTCCACCGGCGAGTTTCTGACGGAGCCCATCGTGAATGGCGGTTTGGGCCCGGCGTTGGCGCGCATCGAGCCCGGCGAGCTGCTGCTCGCGGATGCGTTGTTCGGCGATGACGGCTTTCGCGAGCGCCTTCAGGACTGGGACGAGCGCCTTAGCCCTCTGCCCGACCGTGATTTCGGCTCGGAGACGGGCGAACGACGGCTGCAGCAGAGCTTCGACGTCAAGGCGCTGGACGGTTTTGGTCAGTTCAGCCGGGCCGAACTGGGCGCCTGCGGTGCGCTGATCAACTATGTCGAGCTCACCCAGAAGGGCCGCCTGCCGCGCCTCTCGCCACCACGCCGCATCATGCCCGGCAGCCATATGGTGATCGATGCTGCGACCCGGCGTAATCTCGAGCTTCTGTCAGCCATGAACGGCGAGCGCAAGGGCAGTCTCCTGGCCGCCGTCGATCGCACCGTAACCGGCGCCGGCGGCCGGCTCCTGGCCGCGCGTCTTGCGACACCGCTTGCCGAGGCGGCGCCGATCAGACGGCGGCTGGACGCGGTCCAGGCGCTGGTTGAGGATACGGGCCTGCGCGTCGACCTTCGGGCCAGTCTCAAAGGCTGTCCGGATCTGGAACGTGCCCTTTCCCGCCTGTCGCTCGGACGCGGCGGCCCGCGTGATCTGGGCGCCGTTCGCCAAGGACTTGAAGCGGCGGCAGCGATCAGTTTGAGGCTGCAGCAAGCCAATCCGCCACTGGATGCCAGCGGCAGGGCCATGGCGGACCATGCGGGTCTCTGCGAGAGACTGCGTATTTCTCTCAGCGACGATCTGCCGTTTCTGGCGCGCGATGGAGGGTTTATCCGCGAGGGGTTCCACGAGGAGCTCGACCAGCATCGCGGACTGCGCGACCAGACCAAGCGGCATATCGCAGAGCTGCAGGCCAGGATCCAGACGGAGACCGGAATCTCTTCGCTGAAGATACGCCATAACAATATGTTGGGCTATTTTATCGAGGTGACGGCGACCCATCGGGACAAGGTTCCCAGCGAAGGTTTCGTGCAGCGCCAGAGCATGGCCAATGCGACCCGCTATTCGACCGAGGAGCTGGTCGAGCTGGAAACCCGCATCGCCAGCGCTGCAGACCGGGCGCTTGCCCTCGAACTCGAGCTTTTCGAAGGCCTTGTGAGCGAGGTCCTTTCGGCTGCTGAAGATATCGCCAGGACCGCCAAGGCCCTCGCGAGGCTGGATGTCGCGGCGGGTTTCGCCGAGCTTGCGGGTGAGCAGCATTATGCCCGCCCGGAGATCGACGATGGCGAGGGGTTTTCGATCATTGCCGGGCGGCATCCCGTGGTCGAGCAGGCGCTCGCAAGGGAGCAGACACCGTTTATCGTGAACGGCTCGGACTTCACGGAAGCGCAGCGTCTTTGGCTTCTGACCGGGCCGAACATGGCCGGCAAGAGCACGTTTCTCCGTCAAAATGCGCTGATCGCCGTGCTGGCGCAGGCGGGAAGCTTCGTGCCGGCGGAGCGGGCTGAAATCGGCACGGTCGACCGATTGTTTTCGCGGGTGGGTGCCGCCGACGAGCTGGCGCGTGGCCGGTCCACTTTCATGGTCGAGATGGTCGAAACCGCCGCGATCTTGAACCAGGCGACGGCGAAAAGCTTGGTCATTCTGGATGAGATCGGGCGCGGCACGGCCACTTATGACGGCTTGTCGATCGCCTGGGCGGTGGTCGAGTATCTGCACGAGGCCTGCCGCTGCCGCGGGTTGTTCGCGACCCATTATCACGAGCTGACAGCGCTTGCCGCCAAGCTCGAGCGGCTGGCGTGCCGCACCATGAAGGTCAAGGAATGGCAAGGCGACGTGGTGTTCCTGCATGAGGTCGGCGAGGGGGCTGCCGATCGCTCCTACGGCATTCATGTCGCCCGGCTGGCAGGCCTTCCCGCCCCGGTGCTGGATCGCGCGGAGGAGGTGCTGCACAGGCTGGAACAGGGTGAGGCAAAGGCGGCGCCCGCGGCCCTTGCCGACGATCTGCCATTGTTTCAGGCGGCAGCTCTGCGCAGCGGTAATATGACCGAAGGCAAAGACGAAGCGGTGGAGGTTTGCTCAAGCCCGATCCTGGATCTCTTGCAGGACGTGGCCCCGGATGATCTGACGCCGAAGGCGGCGCTGGACCTCGTCTATCAAATGCGCGCTCTTCTGGTGGTTTGACCACATCAAGAGAATCACAAGGCGAAGCGTGCAACACATTGATTCCGAAGCTAATTGAAAAAATACTATATGAATCAAATGGTGTGATGATATCACGAGCCGGGCGCAGCGAATGAAGGACAACGGCGATGCAAAGCAACTACAAAGTGTATGATACAAATATCCACAAGCGGTCATGGTGAATATTGAGCGATTTTCCGATATTAACTTGGATTGAAGCCGTATTGCCTCCATATTCAGGCCTCAATACACGGAAAGGCATGTCGACGATGTTTTCATCAAGCGTCTGGAGCCGGTCATGGCTCCTCGCAGCCCCTCTTCTTTTCTTGGTTAGCGCTTGCGCCACCGAGACTCCCTATCAGCCAGGTGAAGGCCGCTACGGTTATAAAGAGCAGCAGATTGAGGATAACCGCTACCGCGTGATCTTCGCCGGCAATCCATCGACGCCGCGCGAGACCGTGCAGAACTACCTGCTCTACCGGTCTGCGGAACTCACTATCCAGAAGGGCTTCGACTACTTCACCGTGGTCGACCGGGACACCGAACGCTCGACCCGCTTCTACAGCCATGGCTATGTCGACGACTTCGGCTTCCGTGACCGTTTTCGAAGCCGTCGTGGTTTCCGGCGCTTTTATCGACCTAGCTACTATTCGTCGAACGCCTACCCGGTCAGCGAATATTCGAGCAGTGCCGACATCGTGATAGCCGAGGGCGAGAAGCCCGAAGACGAGGCCAATGCTTATGATGCGCTTGACGTGCTTCAGCGGCTGCAGCCATTGATCCGCCAAGACGCTGAGTGACGATCGACTTTCTCTTTATCACATTGGGGTCGTTGACAAGATGATCTGTAATCATTCCTGGCTTTTTCTCCGCGCGGCATCCGTCGCAATTCTTGCAGCGACGCTCGCTGCCTGTGCGACCTCGCCGACGCCTTATCAGGCCGTGAGTGAAGAGGGGGGCTACGCCGACCAGCAGCTCGAATCCGACCGCTACCGAGTGAAGTTCGAGGGCAATGACGCGACCTCGCGCGAGACGGTCGAGGACTACGCCCTCTACCGGGCGGCGGAACTCACGCTGCAGACCGGCAACGATTATTTCAAAGTGGTCTCCAAGGAGGTCGAACCGGTCATCGGCGCGGTGCGCGGCGTATCGCCCGGTATCGGTATCGGCATCGGCGGTGGCAATGTCGGTTTTGGCCTTTCGACCCGCTTCGGCGGTGGCAGGCCGGACTATAGCTATGTCACCTATCTGGACATCATCGTCTATGAGGGTGAGAAGCCGGAGGATGATCGGGAGGCCTATGGCGCCTTCGACGTGATCGAGCGCCTAAAGCCAGCGGTCGTCGCTGCCGCCGAAGCCGGCACGGAGGAAGCCGCAGAGTAGCTTTTTGGCGACATGATGCTCATGGGGTCGCCTTGCAGCTGGTGGGTCGTCTCGAATTTTCTCCTTGGGTCGATGGCGAGCGCATGGCGCCTCAGCGAAATATCGGCGGTCTTGCATCAACCCAGGTGCCGGCGGCACCGGCGGAGGCGACGGCTGCGTGGACGGCGGCCATGGAGCGGAGACCGTCTTCGGCTTTCGGGTAGAGGGTGGCGGCGGGGTCGGGGGTTCGGCCCTGCTTCTTGGCGCGAATGGCCTCGGCGAGATCGGCGTAGATATTGGCGAAGGCGAGTGGCATGCCTTCAGCGTGGCCGATGGTGACACGGGAGGCGCGATCGGCCTCGGGCGAGAGGCCGGCTTCGCCGCGCTCGATGATCTGGCTGCGGCCTGATGTCGGGGTCCAGAGAAGCTGGTTCGGCTGCTCCTGCGCCCATTTCAGCCCGCCTTTCTCGCCGAACACCTGAAGCGTCAGGCCGTGCATCCGCCCGACCGCGACGGACGAGGTCCATAATCGCCCGACAGCGCCGCCGTCCATGCGAAAATTGACCATGGCGTCGTCTTCGAGGGTGCGGCTCGGAATGGTCGAGGCGAAGTCGGCGGACAGCTTTTCGACCTCGTCCGAGGCGACGAAGCTCGCCATGTGCAGCGCGTGAATGCCGCAATCGGCAAACTGCGCGGAAACACCGGCCTGAGCCGGATCATAGCGCCAACGCACCCGCGGATTGTCCGCATCGGCCGCATCCGCGTGATGCCCGTGGGCGAATTCGGCGACGATCACCCGGATCCTGCCGAGATCGCCGCGCGCCACCATCGCCCGCATATGGCGCACCAGAGAATAGCCGGTATAGCCATAATTCACGGCGCAGATGCGGCCCGCAGCGCGGGCAAGCTTTACGATTTCTTCACCCTCTTCAACAGTCATGGTCATCGGCTTTTCGCAGAGCACGTTGAAGCCGACCTCGAGGAACGCCTTGGTGATTTCGAAATGGGTGGCGTTGGGGGTGGCGACGGTTACGAGATCGACGCGGTCCTCTCGGTCCTTTTCACCCGCCAGCATTTCTTTCCAATCGCCATAGGCGCGGTCCTCGGCGATGCCGAGCGACTTGGCATAGGCACGGCCTTCGTCGGGTCGATGATCGAGAGCCGCGGCGGCGAAGCAGAAGGCGCCATCCAGTCCCGCGCCGAGCCTGTGAGCCGGGCCGATCTGACTGCCCTGGCCGCCACCGATCATACCCCAGTTCAGTTTCTTCATCACGATATCCTCAATGGAAAGAGCAGGAGGGCCGGGCTGAGAAGGTCGAGCAGCTCAGGTGCCGCAAAAGTCAATGAAGTGGTCATACCACAACCACTAGAAGCCGATGGATTGGAGGTAGGTGCGGTTTGCCTTGGCGTCATCGATCGGCGAGGTGTTGCCGGTGGGGTCGCAATCCTGCTCGACCGTGCACCACCCCTCGAAGCCAGCGTCGAGAAGGACGTTTCGAACGGCCGGAAAATCGACGTCGCCATTGCCGAGCGTGCAGAAAATCCCCTGGCCGCAGGCTTCGTAGAAATCGGTGCGCTTTTCGATGACATCGGCCTTCACGGCGGGGTCGATATCCTTGAAGTGCATGTAGCTGATGCGGTCCATATGCCGCTTCATGAACGCGACCGGATCGAAGCCTGCATAGGAATGGTGGCCGGTATCGAAGCAGATTTTTAGTACGCTGTCGCTGACTTCATCGAGGAGGCGTTCGAGCTCCGGCTCGAAATCCATGAAGCCTGCGGCATGGGCATGGATGGCGGTGGTCAGGCCGTATTCCTCGGTGCCCATTTTCGCGATGGTTTTGATGCGATCACGGTAGGCTGCCCATTCGCCTGTGTCCATCTGCTCGGCCTCGGATGCTCGACCTGCGGTCGGCGCGCGCCGTTCGGAGATGCTGTCGATCAGCACCAGATGTTCGGCGCCGTGGGCTTTGAGCGCTTTGCATGTCCTGACGGAACCGTCCATGACATCGCCCCATTGCGAGGGATCATGAAAGGGTCGAAAGACCACGCCGCCGATCAGTTCCTGACCATGTTCGGCGAGCGCCTCGCCCAGTTCGCCCGGGTCCTCCGGCATGAAGCCGACGGGGCCGAGTTCGATGCCCTGATAGCCTGCCTCGGCGTTTTCCTTCTGCACCATCCGCCAGTCAGGATTTCTCGGATCGTCAGCGAACTCGACGCCCCAGGAGCAGGGTGCGTTGCCAATACGTATCGTCATGGGGCATGCCTCCCAGGCATCAAAAATCGCTGACGGTTTGCCAGGACCGGGTCCGGTCCGACTGTCTGATCGCGGCCACCGTGCGAGAAACTTCCAGGCCTTCCCTGAAGGTCGGCCAGATGTTCTTGCCGGTTTCGATCGCGGTCAAAAAGTCCTTGGCCTCGATGATGATCTGGTCCTGATAGCCGGTGCCGTGGCCGGGTCCCTGGCAGAACGGCAAATAGTCCGGATGTTCGGGGCCGGTCAGGATTTTTCGAAAACCGCGCTGACTCTCAAGGCCTTCCGCCAGGTAGAGTCCGAGAGAATTCTGGTCTTCCTGATCGAAGCGGATGGCGCCCTTGGTGCCGTTGATCTCGTAGGCGTAGCCCATCTTCCGACCGGTCGCGATCCGACTGAAGAAAAGGTGTCCCATGGCGCCGCGCTCGAAGCGGCACATGACATGGGCCTGATCGTCATTGGAAGTGTCGCCGCACCGCGCATGCACCGTCTCGATCTCGGCATTCAGCTCACGGATCGGTCCCATCAGCGCGCGGGCGGCGTTGATCATATGGGGAGCAAGGTCGCCCATGCAGCCATTGGCCTCCCCCTGACTGCGCCAGGTGCCGGCGGCACCGGGGTCGGCATCGAAATCTTCGGTATGCTCGCCGCGAAACCAGGTGATTTTTCCGATGATCCCATCCTCGATGAGCTTTCGAGCGTATTGGGATGCGGGTGTGCGGATATAATTGAAGCCGATCATGTTGATGATGCCGGCGGCATCGGCTGCGGCGACCATGGCCTTTGCATCGTCGAGGGACGCGCCAAGCGGCTTTTCGCAGAAGACCGGCTTGTTGAGCGCGAATGCAGCTTCAGCGATCGGGCGGTGCGTCGATTGCGGCGATGCGATGACGATCGCTTCGACCGCGAGATCGGCGACCAGCGCCTGCCAGTCATCGGCGGCGCGGCGAAACCCGAATTTTTCGGCCAATCGCCTGGAGCTCTCCGGCGTCGAGCCGGCGACCATTTCCAGCCGGGGGCGAAGGGCCGTCTCGAACACCGCGCCCACGGCCGACATGGCGACAGCATGGGCCTTGCCCATATAGCCGCCGCCGACGATGCCGATCCCGATTTCCTGCCCCAATTCCGATCTCCTGTCTGATCAAGCCCTCTGGACAAACTGTTTGCAACCGGTTGCAAATTGCGTATCTTCGAAAAGGGGTGATCGTCAATGGATATTCGACGGGACCCTGAGTTTTGTCGGCGGGAGGAAACCGAG
This sequence comes from Geminicoccaceae bacterium, assembly GCA_051010395.1. GTDB lineage: Bacteria > Pseudomonadota > Alphaproteobacteria > Geminicoccales > Geminicoccaceae > JANQPX01. Next base: position 21,620 of record JBPCVQ010000049.1, read on the forward strand.
TTGGGCAGAGAAGGCAGCGAGATACGTCTTACGACGGCGCAGGCGATTGTCAGGTATCTGGCGGCGCAATATATCGAGATCGACGGTGTCAGCACACGCCTTTGCGGTGGCGGTTTCGGCATTTTCGGGCATGGTAACGTCACCTGCCTCGGCGAGGCGTTTTACGATCACCGGGACGTGCTGCCGCTTTATCGCGGCCAGAACGAGCAGAGCATGGGCTTCGCCGCGGCCGCCTATGCGAAATACCATCTCCGCCGCCGTTTCATGTTCTGTACGGCGTCCGCCGGCCCCGGCACGGCGAACCTCTATACGTCGGCGGCGCTCGCCCATGCCAACCGCCTGCCGATGCTCATGCTGTGCGGCGATGCCTACACCACGCGGCTGCCCGACCCGGTGCTGCAGCAGCTCGAGCATTTTGGCAACCCTGCCATGGGCCTGAACGATGGTTTCCAGGCGGTTTCCCGTTACTGGGACCGGATCACCCACCCAGCGCAGATCATCCAGTCGCTCCCCGCAGCTATCGCCACCATGCTCGACCCAGCCGACTGCGGCCCCGCCTTTCTGGCGCTTCCCCAAGACGTCCAAGGCTGGGCTTACGATTACCCCATCGAGCTGTTCGAAGAACGCACCCACCACATAAGACGACAGCATCCAGATAGTAACGAGGTCGCCGCTGCTGCGGCGTTAACGCGGTCGGCGTCCCGACCAATGATTATAGCTGGCGGTGGAGTACAGTATTCAGGCGCTGTCGCGGAGCTTACCAGCTTTGCCGAAGCGCACGGCATCCCGGTTGTGGAGACGATCGCCGGGCGCGCCAATCTGGTGGCGGAGCATCCGCTCAATATCGGGCCGATCGGTGTGACCGGCTCGGACAGCGCCAACGCCATTGCCGAGAAGGCAGACGTCATCCTCGCCATCGGCACCCGCCTCCAGGATTTCACCACCGGATCCTGGACCGCGTTTGCCAAGGACGCCCGCCTGATCTCCCTCAACGCCGCCCGCCACGACGCCGGTAAGCACCGTTCCCTCCCCGTCGTCGGCGACGCCAAGCTCG
>JBPCVQ010000050.1:0-15244 GCA_051010395.1 Geminicoccaceae bacterium
ATGATGGGCCATGCCGGCGCTCTCGTGTATCATCCAGACGGCCTGATCGAAGGCGCCTCCGACCCCCGCTCCGACGGCACCGTAGCCACGTGCTAGCAGGCGCCGCCTGCGGGGGGGACTTGCCTGAGCGGCGTTGATGCCCGAGTCTATCGGTCGAGAACTTGGGTGCAAACCGGGGGGCTAGGAAATGCAGGTCAAAGTCAACGAAGTGGCCGCGCCACATGAGATGTGAGATTTTGGCTATTGGGACGGAACTGCTGCTCGGGCAGATTGTCGATACCAATTCCTCCTGGATCGGCGGGCAATTGGCGCTTGCCGGCATCGACTCCCATTACCAGACCAAGGTCGGGGACAATCAGGCGCGCATGGTCGAATGCCTGAAGCTCGCCCTTTCCCGCAGCGACGCCGTTATCTGCTGCGGCGGCCTCGGCCCCACCCAGGACGACATCACCCGCGAAGCCATCGCCGAAGTCATGGGGACGAGGCTCGTCAGGCGTGACGCTATCGCGGAGCATATCCGGGACATGTTCGAGAAACGCGGCCGCGAGATGGCGCCGAGCAATCTTCGCCAGGCGGACGTTCCCGAAGGTGTTGAGCCGATCAAGGAAATGCCCGGCACCGCCCCCGGCCTCGTCTGTCCGATCGGGAACAAGGTGATCTACGCCGTCCCCGGCGTGCCCCACGAAATGCGCACCATGCTCGAAGGCGCCATCCTCCCGGACCTCAAACGCCGCGCCGGTGTCACGTCAGTCATCAAAAGCCGCGTCCTTCGCACCTGGGGTTTTTCGGAATCCGGCCTCGCCGATCACCTTGCCGGTCGGATCGCCGACCTCGACAACTCCGGGAAGGCCACCCTGGCCTTTCAGGCGAGCGGCATCGAAGGCATCAAGGTCAGAATTACAGCGAAAGGTCCGGACGCGGACAGCGTTGACTCAGTTCTAAAAGAAGAGGAGGTGTGCCTTCGCACACTTATCGGCGACTACGTTTTTGGTGTTGATGACCAGACCATGGAATCGGTCGTCCTCGACCTCCTGCGCGAAGGCGGCCAGAGCCTCGCGGTGGCGGAAGGCATCACATCAGGCCTCCTCGGCAGTCGCCTCGCGGCGATCGCCGGCTCTTCCGATGTCTTTCGCGGCAGCATCCTGACCGATCAGCCCAAAGTACGAGAAAACCTCTTCGGCCTTCCCGCTGACGCCCCTTATGTCACCGAAGAGGCCGCCAAGGCCATGGCAGAGGGCGTCCGAAAACACCTCGCCGCCGATATCGGCCTTGCGGCGACCGGGCACGATGGGCAGGAAGGTCCTGCACCCAATACTAATGGCATCCAGCCCGGCACGGTCTACCTCGCTATGGCCACCGCCGACGGCGTCTACCCAGCCCAAGTCATGCTCCCCGGCGACCGCCGCAGGATCACTCAATATTCGGTCATCAGCCTCCTCAACCTCCTCCGCCGACGCCTCCTCGGCATAACATCACCAGCTGTGCTGTGAGCACGGCATTGACTCGGATCGCTGGAACCCGGATTGACGGTATGCGGCCAAGTTTTCAGAGTGTTTGAAGGTTCCAACCGACGCTGAAGGAGGCCTAGTGATGCAGCTTAAAGACTTCAAAGCCCTGACCTTCGACGTCTACGGCACCCTGATCGACTGGGAAAGCGGCATGATCGAAGGCCTCAAGCCGCTCACCGAGCGGGTGGCCCGCCCCCTGACTAGAGAAGAAATCCTGCAGGCTCACGCCCACCACGAAAGCACCGCCCAGCGCTGGACCCCGGCCAAGCGCTACCGGGACCTCCTCCCCACCGTCTATCGGCGGCTCGCCGAGGAGTGGGGCCTGGAGACGACCTGGGACGAATGCGAAACCTACGGCCGCTCCGTCGACACCTGGCCCGCCTTCCCCGACAGCGCGGACGCCCTAGCCGAACTCAAAAAACACTACAAACTCTTCGTCCTCACCAACACCGACAACCAAAGCTTCTCCCACGCCAACGCCAAGCTCGGCGTCCAGTTCGACGGCATCTACACAGCCGAAGACATCGGCTCCTACAAACCCGCCCCCAGAAACTTCCAATACATGCTCGAGAGCCTAGCGCGGCTCGGCGTTGACAAGAAAGACGTCCTGCACGTCGCCGAAAGCCTCTTCCACGACCACACCCAAGCCAACGCCTTCAACCTAGCCAACTGCTGGATCCACCGCCAACACGACCGAGAAGGCTTCGGCGCAACAATGAACCCCGGCGACATGCCAACCTACGACTTCCGCTTCACCAGCATGTCAGATTTCGTGGACGTACGACGGCGTTGACTTGGTTTTCCCCAGATGCGGACGCGCCGTGCTTACCATTCGGTATCATGCCTTCCTTTGCTCTACGCCTCGTCTGGACGTTCTTCTTTATTTTCTTAGCGAAGCCATACTAGGCCTACGTCGCATCAGATCGTAAATTCTACCTCAATGCATATGATAATTGCTTATAAAGAAATTTTAGATAGAACACGCGCTGCGGTATTCGCTGAGGGTCACTTAGCTATGTTCGATACGATCAACATGCGTTTCTGGGCACTGCCCTTGTGGGGGCGTTTCACGGTGATCGTCCCGGTGCTGTTTGTGCTTGAGGCAACTTTTATGGCCTGGGGGGCGCGCGCTCCTTTGTCACCTCGTGGCTACAGTCCTATGTAGTGGTGGTCATATATTGGGTTGGCACTCTTGGTGCGTTGGTACTCGCCATCTGGGCAGGCTGCAAAACAGGCCAGATCGCCAATCGTACTTGGCTTGGTTGGATCGTCGGAACCGTGATGTTCCTTGCTTGCACCTATGTCAGTGGCTTTGCTTGGGAGATCGCTGGCATCGGCTGGCGCATTAAGCTGATGAATGACACCAGCAGTACAGCGGAGTATTATTAGGATAGCGAGATGAGAGCCGTCAGGAAATGATATCAAAGAATTGGCGCAGCCTGATGCGAAGATTTAGAGCGTCAATTTCCTTCAACTGGAAATTGTTCTCTGTCATCTTCCGGAGTCTCTCCACCACTTTCCACCAAGCCATCATACGACAATAGCTTGTCGAGCTCGGCTTCTGACAATCCTGTTGTCAAAGCATTCCAAGCATGTTCAGCATCAGTTACCATAGATGGTGTGCTGTGGCGCAGCTTCTTTGCTGGCTCAAGCCGTTCGGCAGGCATTGCGTATGCCTCCATGGTTCAAACTCCTAACATAAAACTATCACCGTTCGGGCTCTTCTCAAGACTAAAGCCAAATCGCTCGTACCATGAGACGAGATCGTCATTCGCCGGCTCCCAAATCCAGAGCTGCGAGAGACCTCTCTTTTCTTTATAAACTCTGAATACTAAAAGAAAGATAAACGTGATCTTCCCTTTTAGCACATGTCCTCGATCAGGGGTGCTTTCGAGAGCTTTTATAACGACTGCTGATTGATTAATTTTTGCCCAAGCTAAGCCTAAAAGAGTATCTGTTTCAGTGTCCCAAATTGCCACGCCCATACTGGAATATTTCCTTTCGCACAGCGACCGCAAACTTGGCCAATCCCACCCACCATTTGGCGGAAGGCGATCACTCTTTGGTCGCCACTGTTCGTTCCATGCATGGTCAGAGGCTTGGTCAAAAAGTGAAAGGCGTACGCCCCCATAGCCTTTCTCACGGAAGATATATTCTGCTTCCGTAAGGCAGCGTAGCTGAATATCTCTCAATGAATGACGAGTTAGGAGCATCCTCGATATACCCGCGCCGAGACAGATTGATCGTCTCTACTTTGGCAGCGGATGGTTAATCGAACGTAAACGCTGTCAATTAATTTTCCGAGGCTGAAATTGGATACATTTGCTTACTCAGCTTGGGAGTTCGGCTAACCGGACTTTTCCAGAACCGAAACGGCGATTAGGCTCACTCCGCAAACAATTTGTTGCAAACCACCGAGAACATCCCCCGTTATCCCACCGATCTGGCTTTGAGAGAAACTCAGAAAGACGCCGGCAACAATGAAGGACACGGCGATCAGGACGGCCGCCGCCGAGGGCGGCAGGCAAAGAAGAGCTGCCACCATCCCAATCCCGACACCAAGAAAAACCTGCCCACACCGCGGCCTCCCCGCCGAAGCCGCCAGCCCCTCCGCCCGTGCCTGAGGCATTAGCCACATCGCGACCGGCATGGCGGCACGGGACAAGGCCGCGGCGGCGATGAGGCCGGCCGCCACGGCCTCCGGCTGGGCGAGATGCGTGATCGCGGCGATACGTAAACCGAGGCTGAGGATCAGCCCGATGGTGCCGTAGGTGCCGATGCGGCTGTCGCGCATGATGTCGAGCTTTTGCTCGCGGGTGCGGCCTCCACCGAAGCCGTCGCAGACGTCGGCGAGGCCGTCTTCGTGCAGGGCGCCGGTCATCAGGACCTGTGTGGTGACGGTGAGAATGGCCGCGATCACCGGCGGCAGGTTGCAAAAAACCGCGACAGCGTAAACGAGGCTCGCGCCGAGCCCGACGAGGACGCCGACCAGGGGGAACATGTGGACGCTGTCCCGGAGGTCCTCCATGGTCCAGTGGCTCTGGAGCCCTGCTGGGATGGGGAGGCGGGTCAGGAACTGGGTGGCGATCAGGAAGTGTCTGAACATGTGATCCCCAGGCCGCCGCCCGTCCTCAAACGTGGCCGCATACCGTCGATCTTGGTTCTAGCGGAAGAAGTCAATGAAGTGGCCACGCCACTAGTCGCGGACGACGTGGAGGGGGGCGGTGGTTTTGAAGTCGGCATCCGAGGGTTCGGTGACCCGGTCGATCAGGTGCATGTAGGAGCCCGCGACCGAGCCAGCAAGGAGGCCTTGCAGCCCCTTATCCTGACCGCGCGCATCCTTGGCGGCGAAGAGCGACTGGGCTTTGTCCAAGTCAACGCTGCCGACGTTCGGCTCGACGCTGGAGTAGTGGAATTCGTGGGCGCGGAAGTTGGTGCCGGCGGGGCCGAGAGGGGAGGGTTGCTGGAGGGTGAGGCTGCGATAGCCGAGATTGCGCTTGGGCTTTTCGAAGCTGGTGGTGACCGGCAGCAGTCCGGCCATCGCGTGGCGTTCGCCTTCCTTGTCGATCAGCCCGTCGCCCAACACCATGAACCCGCCGCATTCACCGTAAATAAAGGCGCTCCTCGCCGCTGCCCGCCTTAGCCCGTCCAAAAAGTCGCGGCTGTCGGCCAACCGACCCGCATGCAGCTCGGGATAGCCGCCGGGCAGATAGACGGCATCCGCATCCTCGGCCGGCGGCTGGTCCGCGAGCGGCGAGAACGTGGTGACTTCAGCGCCGGCCTGGCGCCAGCCATCGAGCACCGCCGGGTAGGTAAAGGCGAACGCCAGGTCTTCGGCTACTGCGATCCTTTGTCCGAGCGGCCGAAGCGGGCAGGGCGGCGGGCCGTAGAGGCCAAGCCCGAAGGGGCGGGCCAGGCGCTGGAACTGATCGAGATCCAGATGCTCGGCGACGATCGCCGCCGCCTCGTCCAAGAAGCTCTCCAGTGTCGGCTTCTCGTCCGCCTGAACAAGCCCCAGATGCCGGGACGGCAATTCGAGCCTCGGGTCGGTGGGGAGGCAGCCGATCACCGGCTGGGAGAAGTGGTCATCGCAGGCGCGTTTCAGGAGGTCCGCATGGATCTCGCTGGCCACCCGGTTGAAGATGATGCCGGCGACGTCGACATCTTCCCGATGATTGATGAACCCGCCGACCAGAGCCGCAGCCGACGCCCCCATGCGTCCGGCATCGACCACCAGCACCACGGGCATGTCGAACAGGCTGGCGAGATCCCCGGTCGATCCCTGGCCGATCAGCGCCCCATCGAAGAGGCCCATCACGCCTTCACCGATCACCAGATCGACGCCCGTGCAAATCCGGTCGCCCAAACCGGACAGTGTCTCGATACGCATCGCCCAACTGTCCAGGTTAGGACAGATCCGTCCGGATGCGCGCGCATGAAACACCGGATCGATGTAATCCGGTCCCACCTTGAACGATCCAACCTTCTGGCCTTGTCCGCGCAGAGCGCGTAAAAGGGCCAGGGTCACGGTGGTTTTACCGCTGCCGGAGGCGGGTGCGGCGACAATCACGCCCGGCGCGCTCATCGAGCCTTGCCGTATTCGCGGAATTGCCTAAAACTCGCTCCTTCCATGGCCGTGCATCTTCTCTCATTGGGGTGTGCGCTTTGACGGGGCGATCGATGAAACCGAGCCAGCCAAAGCACGGTCAAACTAGCGGTATCGGCATGACACGCAATGCCAAAGATGACCTCCAGCCGGAGGGCGGGCCTCAACCGGATGTGCCGCCTGCACGCGAGCTTCGCCGTGGCTGGACCACGGGCGCTTGTGCGGCTGCCGCAACGAAGGCCGCTTATCTCGGTCTGCTGACCGGTCGGTTCCCTGATCCGGTGCAGATCACCCTGCCGAAGGGTGAGCGGCCCAGCTTCGCGCTCGTGGAATCCTGTCGAGGCGATCAAGCAGCCTGGGCCTCGATCGAGAAAGACGCGGGTGATGATCCCGACGTCACCCATGGCGCCATCATCAATTCCAGGGTCTGCCGGGGAGAACCGGGAAGCGGCCTGATCTTCATCGCAGGCGAGGGCGTCGGCGTCGTCACCTTGCCCGGCCTGCCCATCACCGTCGGCGAACCGGCGATCAATCCCGGCCCGCGAAAGCTGATGAGAGAACTGGTTGCCGAGATCGCCCATGCCCATGGGGACGGCGGTGATCTGGAGATCACCATCTCGATCCCGGGTGGGGAGGCGATGGCCAAGAGAACCGCGAACGCGCGGCTCGGAATCATCGGCGGCCTTTCGGTCCTTGGGACCACGGGGGTGGTCATACCCTACTCCTGCTCGGCGTGGATCGCCTCGATCCACCGCGGCATCGACGTTGCCCGCGCCGCCGGTTTCGAGCATGTCGCAGCCGCGACCGGGTCGACCTCGGAGAAGGCGGTGAAGGACTACTATGGCCTTCCGGACAACGCGTTGATCGAAATGGGTGATTTCGCCGGCGGCATGCTGAAATATCTCAGACGGCACCCCATTCCGCGGATCACGCTTGCCGGCGGTTTCGCCAAGATCAGCAAGCTTGCGGACGGCCATCTGAACCTTCATTCCAAACGGTCCGAAGTCGATCTCAACGCCCTGGCCGACTTGCTTGCGGTGCGCGGAGCCCCCTGCGAACTCCTCGATCAGGTCCGTAATGCACGCATCGCCAGCCAGGCGCTGGCACTGGCCAATGCCGCCCGCCTGCCGCTCGCCGACGACGTCGCCGAGAACGCGCGCGCCTTCGTGCTCGACCAGATCGACGGCAAGGCCGAGATCGAGGTGATGATCTTCGATCGAGCCGGCCAGCTAGCCGGCCGCGCCCGCGGCTGGTCAGGCTGCTAGGAGCAGCTCCCTGACCCGGTTACTGATCTTGGGTGGCACCACAGAAGCTGCGACGCTCGCAGAAGCGCTTTCAGGCTGGCCGGATATTGACGTGATCACCTCGCTTGCCGGGCGAACCCGAAATCCGGAGCACTTGCCGGGGGAGATGCGGATCGGCGGCTTTGGGGGGGCGGAAGGTCTGATATCCTACCTTCGCGATCAGTCGATCGACGTGCTGATCGACGCCACTCACCCCTTTGCCGATCAGATGAGTAGCCAGGCTGTCTTGGCTGCAGATCAGGTAGGTATTGAGCGGCTTCGCCTGGTTCGACCATCCTGGGAAAAGCAACCTGGCGACCATTGGGTCGAGGCGACCGATGCCGCAGATGCGGCAAAGCTCTTGCCCAGTCTTGGACGTCGCGTCTTCCTCACCAGCGGCCACAAGGACCTGGCAGCCTTCGCCGGCCTCGACGATCTCTGGTTTCTTATCCGAACGATCGAGCCGGTGGCAGCGGGAGGCCCACTTCCTCAACAAGTTCACTTCATAAGAGCCAAAGGCCCCTTCGATGAGGCAACCGAAATCGCCTTGCTTAGGAAGTACCGAATCGACACCCTGGTCACCAAGGCAAGCGGTGGCGATGCGACCTACGCCAAACTTTCAGCCGCCAGGAGGCTCGGCCTCCCCGTCATTATGATCAGGCGTCCTTCACCACCACCCGGCCCACTCGTTCATGACACCGCCGCCGCCCTAACCTGGCTCAGGCAAGTAACCGCCTAGGCCCGCGGCCTAAGGACGTGGTGGTGATCGGGGGCGTAGAGGCGGCTGTCGGTGAAGTCGTTCTCGGCGAGGGCTGGGCCGACGAGGATGAGGGCGGTGCGGGTGAAGCGTTTAGGCTTCACCACGCTGACGATGGTGTCGAGTGTTCCTCTGACGATGTCCTGATCGGGCCAGGTGATGCGATAGCCGACGGCTACCGGGCAATCCGGTCCGTAGTGGGGCATGAGTTTGCGGACCACCGGGACGAGATTGTTGATCGAGAGATGGATGGCGAGCGTGGCGCCTGTCTGCGCAAAATTTTCGAGGGTTTCGCCTTCGGGCATGGATGAGGCGCGCACGGAGGTGCGGGTCAGGATCACGGATTGGGCGACGTCCGGCAGTGTCAGTTCCTGACCGAGTTCGGCTGCGGCTGCGGCGAAGGCGGGGACGCCGGGTGTGATGTCGTAGTCGATGCCGAGCACTTTCAAACGGCGGATCTGTTCGGCGATGGCGCCGTAGAGCGAGGGATCGCCGGAGTGGACGCGAGCGACGTCTTGGCCTTTGGCATGGGCTCGCTCGAAGAGTGCGATGATCGCATCGAGGTCTAGCGGTGCTGTATCGGTGACCGAGGCGGCCACACCCGAGTCAAGTCCCGCCTCGGCGATCACGGCCTCAGGCACCAGGGAGCCCGCATAGAGGATGACCGGGCAGCTTCGGATCAATCGCAGGCCGCGGACCGTAATGAGATCGGGCGCACCGGGGCCGGCGCCGATGAAGTGAACTGTCATGTCAAGTACGTCGCTTTCATGCCGAGCGCCTGTCCACGGGCTGTGCGTCTCGGTCGAGATAGCCGCGTGGTGTGTAGACGAAGGGATGGCCGTGCAGGCGGGGTGCCATGCGGGTCCGGCTGGAGCCGATGATGATCAGGCTCATCATATCGATCCTGTCCTGATCGAGGCCCTTTAGCTCGACGACATCGATGCTCTCGCCTGTCCGTCCCAGGTTTTTGGCGATGATCACCGGCGTCGAGGGAGGCCTCGCTTCTTCGAGAATGGCAATTGCCCTTGCCAGACCTTCGCGCCGCCGAAGTGAAGCCGGGTTGTAGAGGGCGATGACGAAATCCCCTTCGGCAGCGGCCTGCAAACGCTGCTCGATCACGGACCAGGGCGTCAGAAGGTCCGAGAGCGAGATCGTGCAGAAGTCATGGCCAAGCGGTGCGCCGGTTCGGGCCGCCGCCGCCTGAAGCGCTGAAATGCCCGGCGTCATGACTACCTCGATGCGCTGCCAAGCTGGATCATCGCTTCGATCCAGAAGCTCGTAGACGAGGGAGGCCATGGCATAGATGCCCGCATCGCCTGAGCTGATCAGCGCTACGCGCGCACCGCACGCTGCGAGGTTGAGAGCTTTTCGTGCCCGGTCCTCCTCCTCGCCGAGCGCGTAGCCCTCCGGCTCGACATGCGCTGGTTTTCGCAGGAGATCGAGATAGCCCTGATAGCCGATCCAATGGTCGGATGCCGACAGCAGTTGATCAGCCTCCGGGCTGCGCCAGCCTGACGATCCAGGCCCGATGCCGACGATTGCGAGATGCCCTTGCGGCCGGCCGATAGCATCGGCGGGCAGGACGCTTCGCGCGCGCGCGATGGCGAGCGTGGCGCGTTTCGACTTGGTCTTTTCTGCGATCAGCTTCCCATCCTCGCCAACGGCGGCGAGTGCTGCGCCCTCGGCGACGCCGTGGCAGCCAGTCTCCTTGAAGACCAGGTCGGAGGGGTTGACCAGCCTGGGTGCCTGCTGTTCCAGGGTGTCGGCGTCGAAAAAGCGCGCGGGTACGCCGAGATGATCGGCGAGCGCATGGATCGCGGGTTCGGCTGCTTTCAAGGCGATCGAGAAGATGGCTGATACCGAGGTCTCTGCGAGACCATGCTTGACGAGGGTGGCCTCAGCGAGCGCGATCAGCTCGGCAGGATCGGTGTCTCGCTCGCAGCCGATGCCGAGTGCGAGTGTTTTGGGATGATAGATAAGCTCATCGCCAAGCGCTTCGACCCGCCGATCGGTCACCCGTATGCCGAGAGCGCCGTCTGCGCCAGTGTGTTGCGAGAGCGCTGACACCCAGCCGTCCCGTTGGATCTCGTCATCATCCTCGAAGTCGATGATCATGCGCACCGGCTCGCCGGCGAGCAAAGCGGCCGCAACCGGCTTTACGATCTCAGGAGTGCCCACCACCCAACCAGTCGGTGGCCGGTCCAGGGCGAGGCCAAGGCGGAGATCGCCTGCTGTCGTGATCGCCGGGGGCGTTCCCAACGCCTCGCCGATGCGGCGCGAAAAATCATTGGCGCCGTGGTGGCCGCCAAGTAGCGGCACGACGGCGCTGCCATCCTCGGCGATTGCCAGAACCGGCGGCTCGTCTCGTTTGTCCTGAAGGATCGGAGCCAGGAGGCGGATCGGGATGGCGGCCGCGGCCAGCACCAGGAGGGGGCGCTTTTCGAGGAAGAGTGCCTGAAGATGCGATCCGAGATCGTCGAAGATTTGGTCCAGACCAGCCGTGGCGAGACGGGAGGCCGCACCGTGGATCTCACCGCCCAGCGCCTCCTTCAGTCGATGCGCTGTGCCAAGCCCGCTCGGCCCGAGCACGATGATCGCTGGGACGCTCGGTTGGATCTCAACCCCAGCCTTGGGGTCCGATGTCATCGCCTCCGCCTGGTCACGAGGATCAGGGAGAAATAGGGGATATCGACGCGGTCCAGTTCAGAAAACGGCACTACCTTCTGCTCGGTACCACTCGCGCGCTCAACATAGATGGCCCGGTCGACGAGACCGAGATTCTCAAGCACCATCCTCACCTTTTCGATATGCCGGCCAAGCTTCATGATGACGGCGGCATCGGCGGCTTTGAGCCTTGTCGACAGGCATTCCTCCGGCATGGTCGCGGGCAGCACCGAAAATCCCTCGGCGCCGAAGGCGAGCGGTTGCTCGGTCGCCGCTGCGGCCGCCATCACCGAGCATACGCCGGGCACGACCTCAACGGGATACTGGCTGTGCAGACGCCCGAGGATGTGACCGAACGAGCCGTAGAACAGCGGGTCACCCTCGCACAGCACGGCCGTGTCCTTGCCCTGTTCGAGTTCGGCGCTGATCCGCGATGCCCCCTCGTCATAGGCGGACTGCGCGATTTCCGGCGATGGATGCATCGGCAAGGTGACTTTGATCTCTTTCGCCGACGCGCCGATATGCTCCGCTGCAATCTGACGCGCCATGCTCGGCCGTCCGTTGGCGGAGATATAGGCCACCACCGGAGCGCTGCGGAGCGCCTTGATGGCCTTGACGGTGATCAGCTCAGGATCGCCAGGACCCACGCCGATGCCGATGAGACGGCCAGTGATCACGATTTCACTCCCGCATATTGGGTGACGGGCATGGCAGGCCGCCAGCCCTGATACGGCCCGACCTTCTCAGCCCTGCTGATCGCCAGACGAACGAGATCGCCGCCATGCTCGGCCTGCCAGTCCAAAAGCTTCCGCTCACCTTCGAGCGTCACGACATTCGCCACCAACCTCCCCCCGGGGGCCAGGCGGCCCCAGGCGGAACTTAGCATCGCTTGGGATGTGATGCCGCCGCCTATGAAGATGGCGTCTGGTGTCTCCAGGGCGTCGAAGCAGGCTGGGGCTTCGGCCTCGATCACCTGAAGTTCGGGTGTGCCTAGCCATTCTGCATTACCTGCTGCGCGCAGCGCCCGTGCCTTGTCCCGTTCGATCGCGATAGCCCGGCCACCCTTCACACTGCGCAGCCACTCGATGGCGATGGCGCCACTGCCGGCGCCGACATCCCAAAGGCAATGGCCGGATAGCGGTATCAGACGAGCGAGTGTGACCGCCCGGATCTCGCGTTTCGTCAGCATGCCGTCGCTCGCAAAAGCCTCATCGGGCATGCCTGGCGTTTGCGGGTAGATTTGTGCTCTGGGGCCGGCGACACACTCGATCGCCAGCGTGTTGAGTGCGGCGATATCCTTGGCGGCCCAGGCATCGGCCGTGCCGTCGATCCGGCGCTCCTTCTCACCGTCAAGATGTTCGAAGACGCTCAACCGGCTGGGTCCGAAACCCATCTCCACCAAATGGCTCGCCACCAGATGCGGCGTGTCCCCGTCGCGCGTGATTACCAACAGTCGGACACCCGGTTGCAGATAACGTCTGATCGTACTCGGCGGGCGGTTATGCAGGCTCAGCGTCTGGATGTCCTGCAATGGCCAGCCGAGGCGGGCGCAGGCGAGGCTGAACGCCGATGCCGCCGGCAGAATCTGCATCTCCCTTGCAGCAAAACGCCGGGCCAGCATGGCCCCGACGCCATGACATAGGGGATCGCCACTGGCGAGCACTACGACCTTCCGGCCACGCAACTCTTCGATGTCATCGAGGCTCCGCTCCAGCGGCCGCCGCCAGAGTATGCGCTCGCCCGGATGGTCGGCAACCATCGCCAGATGCCGTTCGCCGCCGATCACGATGTCACCAGCCTCGATCACTGCACGCGCGCGCGTTCCGAGCGAGCGAAGCCCATCATCGCCAATCCCCACCACCGAAAGCCAAGGTCGTACGACGACCTCGTTGACTTGCCTCTGGCTCATCCCGTGGCTCCCGGCTTAGCCCGGTCTTCGGTGAGGGCGAGCGCGTTGACGGCTGCTGCTGCCATGGCGCTGCCGCCGCGTCGGCCGCGGAGGGTGGCGAAGGGGAGGGGAGGCGCATGCTCGATCAGCGCCTGTTTGCTCTCGGCGGCGCCGACGAAACCGACGGGAAAGCCGAGGATGAGGGCAGGGCGGGGGGCGCCGTCTGCGAGCAACTCGAGCAGGCGGAAAAGGGCGGTTGGCGCATTGCCGATCGCGACGACGGCACCCTCCAGATGCGGCGTCCAGAGATCGACCGCCGCCGCCGAGCGCGTCGTGCCCAGCTCACCGGCAATGTCGCGGGTCTTCTCATCATTCAGCGTACAGATTACCTCATTGCCCGCAGGCAGAAATCGCCGGGTGATACCTGCAGCCACCATGGTCGCGTCTGCCAGGATCGGCTTGCCGGCAGCAAGAGCCTCATGTCCTGACTGGAGCGCACCTTTGGCAACCACGAGATCATCCAGAATATCGGGCATGCCGGAGGTGTGGACCAGGCGCAGCGCCAGGGCTTGAACGTCCGCCGGTAAGGCATCGATCTCCGCAACCTCGCGAATAGCGGCGAAGGACGCGCGATAGATCGCGTCAGGATCCTTAAGGTAGCTGTTTGCCACGGGCGCCGGCCGATCCATGCGGTCTATTCAGCCGCCGTCGTCTCGCTCACGGCATTGGCCGGCGTGTCTCTGGCCTCGTCGCCGTGGTGATGATGTCCGTGACCATGGCCATGATGGTGTCCATGACCGTGGTCATGATGATGGCCATCGGTGCCGATCCCTTCGACATGGTGATGATGCCCCTCCTGCGGCGCGCCGACCGCCCCTTCATGACCGATGATCTGTTCCCGGTAACGGCAAAGGAGACAGTTCATGTTGACGTCGTTCCGCTGGATGCCCTCGATCCGCTCCACGAATGCGTCGACCACCAGGGACTGGTTATTGAGATAACCGGCCTTGATGAACTCGACTTCGGGGTGGCGGGCGGCGACTTCGTCAGTCTGGTCATAGATGCGTCGGATCAGAATGCCGGTGAAGAGAAAATACGGGAACACCACGATGCGCTTGAAGCCGAGCGTGACCGCGCGTTCCAACACCGCATCCACACGTGGATGGGCGACACCGCTATAGCCGACCTCTGCCCAGCCAGCACCGGTTCCCTCCCAGAGCATGCGTGCCAATTTACAGACATTGCCGTTGGCGTCAGGATCGGACGTCCCGCGACCAATCACCGCGAGCAGCGTCTGCTCCAGCGGCACATCGTTGCCCGCGGCCGAGAGGGCCTCGTCGATCCGGATCTTGGACGCCTTCAAGAGCTTCGGGTCGATGCCGAGATCCCGGCCAAACTCGATCTTGATACCATGCTGATGGGCATATTCATTCAGCACCGAGGGCACATCGTTCTTGACGTGGCCGGCCGCAAACAGCATCCCAGGGACTGCTAGAATGTGATCGACGCCTTGGCTACGAAGACTGTCCAGACCATCACGGATGACGGGATGAGCAAATTCGAGAAAGCCGCTTTCGACAGGCAGATGCGGCAATCGCCCGGCGATATCGGCCACCAGCTGATTGAACTCGCTGACCGCACCCACATCTCTGGACCCATGGCCGCAGACCATCACACCGAGCTTACCCATCAACCCTCACTCCTAAAGTCAAGCCAGCTCATCGTGACTGAGCCGAGACAAGCCTGGATACCAGCCGAGATGGCTGTGAACAAGCGATGGTTTGTCGCAAATGTGATCAATCACAGATGCAAAAATCCCGACCCGGCCATAGCCAGGGGCTGATCGGCTTTGTTCTTGTTAGAAGGCATCGTTCAGGCTCTGCTTCTCGCTCTGGTGATCGATCGGCTGATTGGCGATCCCGGCTGGCTCTACCGCTATCTGCCCCACCCCGTCGAGATCATCGGCGGCGTGATCGCCGATCTCGAGCGCTGGTCATTCGGTCAGGTGGCGACAGCCCGCGAGCTTTTCAGGCGCGGCCGCATGACAACACTCACTTTGGCCTTTGCGAGCTTTGCCATCGGCCTTCTGGTCCAATGGCTCTGCTTACTGCTGCCGTTTGGCTGGGTGATCCTCGGCATCTTGATGAGTACGCTGCTCGCCCAGGTCAGCCTCGCCGATCACGTGCGCGCGGTTGCCGATGGTCTGGATCAAGGCCTGGCCGAAGGCCGGGGCGCGGTCGCCCATATCGTCGGTCGCGATCCCGAACAGCTCGACGAGCACGGCGTTGCGCGCGCAGCGATCGAATCGCTCGCCGAGAATTTTTCCGACGGCGTCGTCGCGCCCGCTTTCTACGCCTTCGTCCTCGGCCTTCCCGGCATTCTCGCCTACAAGGCCATCAACACCGCCGACAGTATGATCGGCCACAAGTCCGAGCGCTACTTGCACTTCGGTCGTTTCACCGCAAAGCTCGACGACGCCGTCAACTGGCTGCCGGCACGGTTATCGGCCCTTCTGATTATGGTGGCGGCCCGTTTCAT
>JBPCVQ010000051.1:0-8153 GCA_051010395.1 Geminicoccaceae bacterium
GAGGTCGACCATGAGCGTCAGGTCGCCATCTTCGATCTTCTGGAAAATAACAGCTTCGCCCTGGTCGATGGCTTTCCCGGCCCTTATCGCATCGAATTGTCCCTCCGCGAAGCCAACCTGATCGTCATGATCAACAATGACGACCAGAGCGAGCAGACCGAAATTTCCTTGTCGATGCGACCTTTCAGGAAGCTGATCAAAGACTATTTTCTGATCTGCGAGAGCTATTTTGACGCCATCCGCGCTGCGACGCCGAGCCGGATCGAGGCGATCGACATGGGCAGGCGTGGTCTGCACAATGATGGTGCGGCCTTGCTGATCGACGTGCTGAACGACAAAATCAACATTGACGAGGAAACGGCGAGGCGGCTCTATACCTTGATCTGCGTTCTCCACATCCGTGGCTGAGCCTGGAAACGACCCATTATCAGCCGATCTGCCGGGCAGCATATTGTTCGCCTGCAGCCACAACGCCATTCGCTCGCCGATGGCCATGTCGCTGATGCGCTTTCTGCATGGCAAGCGGGTTTATGTCGATTCAGTCGGCCTGCGCATCCTGCCTGTCGATCAATTCGCGATATCGGTCCTTGATGAGATCGGCATCGATCTTTCCGCCCACCAACCCAAGACATTCGATCAGCTGGAAGATGACTTCTTCGATCTGGTCATCTCGCTCTCGCCCGAAGCCCAGCACCGCGCCGTCGAGATGACCCGCACCAGTTCCTGCGAAATCGAATTCTGGCCGACCATGGACCCGAGTGTCGCCACCGGTAACCGCGAGGTGCGTCTGGATGCCTATCGGGTGTTGCGCGATCAGCTGCTGAAGCGCATTCAATCACGCTTTCCGCGCCCTGGCGGCCCGGTCATGGTGTAAACATCAGCCAGGACGGCACTTGACGTCAGCGGAGCCAGCCGTCATCTACAGCGGAACAGAAAAGACACTCTTGTCTTTCGAGGTGGAGGTTGAATGGCCAAAGAAGAGCTCATTGAGTTCAGTGGCACGGTTACGGAAGTCCTGCCGAATGCGATGTTTCGTGTGCAGCTCGAGAATGAGCACGAGATTCTCGCGCACACATCTGGACGTATGCGTAAAAATCGAATCCGCGTTCTGACCGGCGACAAGGTGACGGTCGAAATGACCCCCTATGATCTCAGTCGGGGCCGGATCACCTATCGCTTCAAGTAACGGGTGGCGAAGAGTTCCCTGATCCTCGCGTCGTCATCACCAAGGCGGCTGGATCTTCTTCGTCAGATCGGCGTCGAGCCAGCACGTATCGAAACGCCTGAGATCGACGAAACGCCCCTGGAGCACGAACGTCCGCGTGATCATGCGCTACGCCTGGCGTTAAGCAAGCGCGATGCCGTGGTCGAAAGGCTTGGTAAGAGCGAAGGCTATGTGCTCGCGGCTGATACCGTGGTCGCCTGCGGTCGGCGGATCTTGCCTAAAGCCGAAGACATGGATACCGCTGAACGTTGCCTTCGCCTGTTGTCGGGACGGCGTCATCGGGTCTATACCGGTGTCGCGGTCAGCGCACCTGACGGGCGGGATAGTGCCTCTGTCGTGATGACCACGGTTACGCTGAAGCGCCTCGGATCCGAGCAGCTCGTGCATTATCTCCAAAGCGGGGAGTGGCAGGGAAAAGCCGGAGGCTATGGTATTCAAGGCCGGGCGGACGCTTTCGTCACCGCCATCCAAGGCAGCTATTCCAATGTGGTCGGCCTGCCGCTTCAGGTCAGCGCCGACCTCCTGCGCGGCCTCGGCTTTCGTGGTTTGTCGTAAAAGGAGGGAGGGAACTATTGAGCGAGGATCTTATCGTCGAGATGACGCCCTTTGGCGCGCGCACCGCATTGATGCGTCACGGCGAACTCTTGGAAATGCGTTTTACCGACAACGAAATCGCCGATATCAGGGGAAAGGTTTTTCTGGCGCGCGTGCAAAGCCTGGATAGCGAGCTGGATGCGGCCTTCGTCGACTGCGGTCGAGGGCAGACTGCCTATCTATCCGGCCGTGACGGGCGCTGGGCAACAGGGAAGCGCAGCGAATTGCCCCTGCATCGTCAGGTGACCGAAGGCCAGGCGATCCTTGTGCAGGGCGCTGGCATGAGCCGCGAAAGCAAGAAGCCGAAGGTCACCAGCGACATCCAGCTCGCGGGCATGTTCCAGATCTACCGCCCGCGTCGTCATAGCATCAAATTTTCCAGCAAGCTCTCGGAGGCCGGCCAATCCGATCGCCTTCTTGGATTGGCAAAAACTTTATTTCCAAAAGGCGGTGTTGTTTATCGTGGTGCTGCAGGTCTTGCTGCCGATGATGAACTCGAAGCGGAAGGTACCCGGCTGAAGACGCTTTGGGAAGAGATCGAGGCCAAAGCGAATGATGGCAAAGCGCCGCTTTGCCTGTTCGAGCGCAAGGATACGTTGGAGCGTATTCTCCAAGAAGCGGTGAAGCCCGACGTCGATCGCATCATCGCTGCTGACAGGATCGTCCTCGCCCGTGCCCGCAGCTTTCTCAAGGCATGGTTGCCGGCGCTTGAACCCCGTCTTGAATGTCAGCCCGGTGCTCTCGAAATCAATGGCGTCAACGAGCAGCTGGAGCGGGCGCGAGAGCCTAAAATCGCGCTTAAGGGTGGCGGCAGCATCATCATCGAGCAGACGGCAGCGCTGACCGCCATCGATGTCAACAGCGGCGGTCGCCGTGCTCTTGAAGCCAATCTGGAAGCCGCGGACGAAATCGCCCGGCAAGTGCGTGTCAGACGGATTGGCGGAACCATCGTCGTCGACTTCATCGATCTGAAGCGTCAAGGCGAGCGCACGACATTGATGTCAGCCCTCGACGAAGCCTTCGCCGATGACCCTGCTGCCGTGAAGATATGGCCGCCGACCTCGCTCGGCCTGGTACAGATCAGCCGCCAGCGTCTTGGCCAGAGTCTGGACGAGCGTCTCGGTCGGTCGTGTCCCGCCTGCGCCGGCGGTGGTAGCACCATGAACCTGCGCACGAGCACCGAACGCATGCTTGGTGAACTTGGTGAGCGGCAGGGTGCTACTGCCGAAACGATCAGGGTTGCGGTCGACCTCTATGGCTATGTGGCATCCGAGGCGGCCGAGCCCTTCAATACCTTCATCGAGCGCCATGGCCTTCCTACACCCGTCCTGATCCCCGACGAAGCCCTCGCCGCCGGCGCGTACCGTATAACGTGACATGAGTACGCCCACGACCAAGAAAAAAACACCGAAGAGGACACCGCGTTGTCCCCAATGCGGCAAGCCCCGAGACCTCGACCATCGACCCTTCTGCTCTTCCCGTTGCCGCGACCGCGACCTCGGGAAATGGTTGGATGGCAGCTATGCGATCCCGGCCGAGGAGGAGGAACCGCCCGACGCATGATGATGGGTGGTCTCAGTTCATGTCCGAAGCAGGTTGTGTGAAGATCCCATGAGATTCCTGATAGCGATTTTCTGCCTCATTCCGCTCGCAGTGCTGGCGGACTATCCGGACCCGAAGCGTAAGCAGGCCCAGGTCGAACTTTTCACCAAAACGCTGTCGCGACAACCTGACTCGGTGGTCGTAACGGGAAGCTCCAGTATTCGACGGTGGCGATCAATCCAAGATGATCTCTCACCCTCAAGGATTATTTCGAGCGGCATTCCCGGAAGTAACATGAATGATTTGGATTATTACTTACACGACCTGGTCCTGCGATATCAGCCAAGCGCTGTCGTGATCTATCAAGGCGACAACGATGCGATGATCGGGAAAGTCTCCGTGGGAGAGATCATCGGCAAGTTCGACAATATCGTGATGCGGATGACAAGGGCTTTGCCTGATGTTGCGCTCTATGTGATGTCGGTGAAACCGAGCATCGCGAATTGGTCGAAATGGCCGAGGGCCCTCGAGATCAATCGACGGCTTGCCGCGAGAGCGGATGAACTCGACGGCCTGACCTATGTGGATGTGTCAACGGCGTTGCTTGCTGGTGATGGTACGCCGCGGCCCGACCTCTTCGAGGAGGATAACGTGCATCTGAATGAGAAGGGCTACCGCGTCTGGGCGTCGATTTTGCAACCCCTTTTGGCCGCGCGGCCCAGATGAAAGCCACCTCCCATGGTCGCATCGAATGACGAGGTCCTCGACGCCAGGTGGGCTGACGGCCAATACGGAAGCTTCACGTGCGAAGGTCTTGGAAAGCATCGTCCAACCTGTCGAGTGCTTCCTCTAGGATCGGCCGCGGTGTCGCGATGTTGAAGCGCAGCCAGGTTTCGCCGCCGGGGCCGAATTGGGGGCCGGGGCTCGCAAAGATTCTCGCCGCTTCCTTCACGCGAGAAGCGATCTCGTCTGCAGGCAGGCCCGTGCCCGCAAAATCGACCCAGGCGAGGTAGGTGGAAGCCAGTTGCATGGAGCGGGCGCCGGGGGCTGCGGCCTCGATCCTCTCATCGAAAAAATCACGGTTGGCCGTGAGATAGGCGAGGAGTGCGTCGAGCCAGGCGTCCCCGGTTCTCCAGGCGGCTTCGGTCGCGATCATGCCGAAGCCATTATAGGAACCGAGACCACTCGCCGCGATCCGTTTGTCCAAGCGCTTTTTGAGTTCGACGTTCGAGGTCACGCAGGCGCCGACATGGGCGCCGGCAAGGTTGAACGTCTTGGTCGCGGCAAGGGTCGTGATCAGGCGATCTGCGATCTCCGGTGCGGCTTTGATTGTCGGGATGTGCGTTGCCCCATCGAACAACAAGTCGCAGTGGATCTCGTCGGAGACCAGGACCAGATCATGTCGCTCGCAAAGGGATGCCAGCCCTTGGATCTCGTCGGCCGTCCAGACGGTTCCGCCCGGATTGTGCGGACTGCAGAAAAAAACCACCTTGGTTCGCGACGTGATGGTGTTGGACAAGGCGTCGAGGTCCATCCGATAGCGCCCGTCCGCCAGAGTCAAAGGGGCATCCAGGATGCGTCGATCGTTGGCCGGGATGATGCGGCGAAAGGCGTGATAGACCGGCGGGAAAAGGATGACGTCATCACCGGGCTCGCTCACAGCCTGAAGGATCAGGCCGAGGCCGGAGACCACGCCGGGCGTAGGGCTGACCCAGTCGGGGGCGAAGCTCACATCGTGGCGCCGCTGCATCCAGCTGCAAAGCGCCTCCGCCCAGCTCCCCGTATCCGCATAATATCCGTGCGTCCCGCGCCGGATTTCTTCTTCAAGCGCCTCGGTCACACCTGATGGTGCGCGAAAATCCATGTCCGCAACCCACATCGGAATGGCATCGTCGGCATCGATTCCGGAAAGGGCCGCTATCCTGTCCCACTTCATCGCATGCGTACCGCGACGCTCAATGACCTGGTCGAAATCGAACATGAAAGGCGGCTCCGCTGATGCGATTGGGGACAGCGCCAATTCATGCTGAAAGGCCGGTGAGGTCAAGGGGCAGGCGGGTCGGTTGGCACGACATCAACGACCATGCATGTCAGCCTGGAGAATGCCATCTAGCTTGGATCGATGGGACGAGGGGCGTTTTTGATCTCGACTGACCGTGGGTCTTCAACCGATCCGTCCGGGCCATGGACCCGTCAAACTCGGCCCGCAGGCCCTTATTCTTGGCCATGGCGGTCAAAAGTAGATGCTGTTGCCATGCCGCTAGAGTTTCCGGGCATAGTTCTGCAGTCGGATTGTGTTGGCCATCGCCAGGCATTGCTTGGCGCTGATCAGCCAAGTCTCCGGCAACTCATAGCCCGTCTGCTCGTAGTTGATCCACTTACATCGGTGATGATCGATGATATAGCCGCTCGCCAACAGTAAGGCACCGAGGGCACCGAACCCGATCATCGATTTCCAAAAATGTTTCATGGCTTTACCTGCCCATTTTTCTTGTCGATTGAGCGTCGATTGGATGCACAATCGTCGAGCAGCACCCGGCCGGTGTCGCCGTTCGACTGACCGCTGCCGATCTTCCTCGAGTGTGCCCTCCAAACGTTAAAGAGCACTTAAGCGTTAGTGATTTTGAAGTCGATTACTGGTTTCTTTGGGTTAACCAGGCCGGATCGAATCTGCGCGCAGTTCGGCCGCCTGGATTACCGGCCATGCCCTTTCAGATCGATGGATCGAGCAGGGCCTGATGTCGTCCTGCACCGGCGCGCGCAAAGCGGATAAGCATGGCTTTTCGACGCGCTGCATTCAGTGGATCATGTCGAGGCGACCTGATGACCTCGGCGCTGAAGCCGTCGGCGATCATCAGCCCCTCATCCTCCGGCAGGATATCGTCGGGAAAATCGGCGGCGACGGCGAAGGCAAAAAAATCACAATATTCCAAATAGTCCTGCCATTTGTGATCGGCCTGGAAATCGGCAAGTCCGGATTTGATCTCGATAATGGTGAACCGGCCCTGATGGTCCAGCGCCACGACATCAGCGCGCCGGCCGTTGGCGAGCGGCAGCTCGAAAAGAACGGCCTGATCGGCAGCCACCAGGGCGCGCCCAACGCCGCGTCGGATGCGCGCAGTGACTTCCGGGCGGACTTCAAGGACGGGATCGGTGTCGGACGTCATTTTCGATCAACATCACCGCCGACGCATGGAAGTGCTGTAAAGAGGAGCTGAGATGCATCGATCTTTACCCAATCTTAACGCTGATGGCGTATATAAAAACCTTTGACAATGCTGACTGTCCAGCATGGGTCGATTCATGAGACGAGCGGCGCATTGAAAAACGGGGGATCATCGGAATGCATCAATATAGGCTCTGAGGGCCCGCATTCTGTCGATGCGATAGCGATCGAGCTTGCGACCGGCCTTTCGATTATCGATGTGGAGACGCTCGGGTCCGCTCCATCACCGGAGGTGCGCGCCCGGATAGCAGCCAAGTTCGCACATGAATTCGATCGCATCGCCGGAAGCTCGATCAACAAGTTGACTGCCGACCTTCTCAGCCTTTTTTCCAAGGACCAGGATCGGCTCGTGCGCAAGCGGTTCGCCGAATGCATCAAGACCAGCCCCAATCTGCCGTCAAAGATTGCTCAGCGTCTTGCCAAGGACGTGATCGAGGTGGCTGCGCCGATCCTCCGGGAAAGCCCTGTGCTCGATGATGTTCTCATCGGCGATATCGCGACATCCATGCCCGAACCTTATGTCCTCACCATCGCCGAGCGGCAGCCATTGAGCGAAGGCATGGTCGATCTCTTGATTGCGCACAAGGGCACCAGGCGTGTCATCTCGCGTCTGCTCGACAACGAGGGAGCTGATATCTCGGAAACAGCGCTGCTGCATCTTCGTGACTGGGGCCAATCCGACCCCGACATCGCGGATCGGTTTCGAAGACGTCCGAACCTGCCCTTCGCTTTCGTCAATCAAGGCGTAATCGAGCTTGCGGACAGCATTCGATGGCAGTCGCTCGGCGAGCGAATCATGACGAAGTCCGAAGCGACGCTGTTGCAGAACCATTTCGAAGGAAGAGCTGGGCATCGATCTTCCCATAAGAGCGAGCGCTTTCTTCGTCTGCATCGGGCACTAAAAGAGGAATTTGAAAGAGGGTTGCTCAACTCTTCGCATCTGCTTGCTTTCCTTCGTGACCGAGACATCGATCGGCTGGAATGTGGCTTCGCGATTATGGCCGATCTCGATCTTAGGCGTGTGCGTCAACTCCTTCTCAGCAGTGATCGGCGGGGCCTTATCGCGCTTTGCCTGGAGGCTGGTTTCAGCACCGCCGACTATCTGGCCTTTCGTATGGCGCTTACGCTTGCGGAGCTCGGAACGGTTCGTAAGCAGCCACAGCAACGCTATTCCGAAAAAGCCATGAGATTTGCGCAGAACCAGTTCGAGAAAATGCGTGCCGACCCCCACCAGCTCAAACGCTGGCTACCTCCCGAAACAACATGAACGGGTCTGGGTAACAGCCAGTCACGGGTCTTTTTCCACAGGTTCCACAACCTTGTGGATGGAATTCCAGTCCCGCCCGCCCGCTCCAATGTGGTAAGGTCTGCGTCTTCACAAAAATGAGCGCAGCATGACCGGGACCGACCTAATTGAACGCGAACCGTCCGTGGCCCAGCTACCTGCGGGTTTTCGCAGTCAGCCGCATAATGTCGAAGCGGAACAGGCGCTTCTCGGCGCCATACTGATTAACAACGAGGCCTATAGCCGGGTCTCGGATTATCTGCGAGCGGAGCATTTTTATG
>JBPCVQ010000052.1:0-3577 GCA_051010395.1 Geminicoccaceae bacterium
TGATTGCCTGAGTGCTTATGGGCATGCGCGGCACCCGAACAGACGGTGGAACAGGGAAAACTAGAATTCAAACCCCTCGCGTCGCGCAACTAACAGGGCTTAGTATCAGATGCATACAGTTGATGGCTGCTCGAGGAGAGGTCCCGAGCGCAGCACAATTAGGCCGACGGTGGACATTCGACGAGAAGAGGATCGTCGAATGGGTTGCCCAACGCGAGTCAGATGCATGCCAAAAAACATCTACAAGCGTGGAAAGATCTGGTGGGGTCGCGTCCAAGTCGCCGGATGTGAGCATCGAAAGAGCTTGCGCACTCGCGATCGGGCTGTCGCCAAAGCAAGGCAAGCCGAATGGCAGGAGAGCCTGATCGGCCAAGCTCATTTTGGTGAACACCGCCCAACCTGGGACGAAGCCCTCTTGCGCTACGTACAGGATGTGATGCCGGAGCAGGTCAAAGCAAGCACTGCGGACCGCTATCTCACGTCGTTCAGGCAGGTTCATCACATGCTGACGGGACTCTATCTGGACAAGATCGGAAGAAAGGAATTGTTCGCGGTCGTCAGCCGCAAGGGACCGACAAACGCGACCAAACGTCGGGACTTCACTGCAGTCGCCGCGGTACTGAGCGCCGCGTCGACTTGGGGATGGTTGGATATCGATCCTGCCAAGACCTTCGACCTCAAGGTTGTTCGTGAGCGACGCGATCCGGTGGTACTGCCTGAACCTCACGAGATTCAGAAGCTCGTTGATAATTGTCCATCCGACATGTTGAGCAGAATGGTCAAGGTTCTATGGCTGACCGGCATGAGGTTGAATGAGACGTCAACGCTGGAATGGAAAGAGGTCAGCATGCCAAGACGCGCGATTCAGCTGACCAAAACCAAGACCGACTCCCCGCGAGCCGTGCCTTTATCCACAGATGCGGTCGGCACAATTTCAGGCACACCTAGATTTCTGAAATGCGGCTGGGTCTTCTGGCACGATGACGGTGAGCCCTTCAAGAACCTTTCGAGCCGCTTTGCCTTAATCAAAAAGCGTCTCGGTCTGAACTTTCGCATCCACGATCTAAGGCACCGCTTTGCCGTCGATTATTTGAGGGATGGCGTAGGCTCGATTTACGATCTTCAGAAGGTTCTGGGTCACAAAAGCATCAAGACGACAGAAATCTATCTCAGGTATCTGACACCTGAGGAGCACGACCAGGCAACACGGTCGGCACAAAACTCGGCACAGTAGCGCCGGTTCGTCCACGGTTGAGAACGATATGAAGGGAGACAAGGAATGACGAAATTCAATGATTTCAGTGGGTTCTGGCGGAGGGGATGGGATTCGAACCCACGATACCGGTTTCCCAGTATACCGGTTTAGCAAACCGGCGCCTTCAGCCTCTCGGCCACCCCTCCTTGGAAGAGCCCGTTCTACCTAACGTACGAAGCCGCTGTCAATCAAACCGGGACGCCCGGCAGCGGATTAAGAATTGGTCAGGGGATCAATCGGTAGAAATGCCCCTGGCCATGGCGCCGCCGGTCAGGAGGCTGAGCTCGAGCATGGTGGTCGGAAAGACGCATTTTGGATGGCCGGCCGCGGCGTAAACGGTCTCGAAGCGGCCGAGGCCGTCGTCGATCACCGTGGCGAGTGGTTTTGGGTGACCGATCGGTGCGACGCCGCCGATCGCGAAGCCGGTCGCTTCGCGCACCCGCTCCGCGTCGGGCCGCATCACCAGGCCGGTTGTGCCAAAGGCCTGAGGCAAAGCCCTGGTGTCGCAGCGGCGATCGCCCGAGATCAGCGCCATCACCGCCTCGCCGTCGATGGTGAAGACCAGTGATTTGACGATGGCGCCGAGCGCCGTGCCAAGGAGGTCGGCTGCCGCCTCAGCGGTTGGCACGTTGTCATCGAGCTCGACGATGTCGGCCGCCGAGCCTTTTTCGCGCAAGACCGCCTGGACGCGCATGACAGCTGGATGTTCGAGCTTGCTCACGCCTTTGGAATCTCCTGACCGCGCGCCGGCACATCATATCCCCTCTGCACAGCCGGCCTGGAGGCGATCTCGCTGTACCAGCGTTTGACATTGGGAAATTCGTCCAGACTTTTAGCAACCAGATGCCACTCGAAGCGCGCCACCCAAGGCCAGGTCGCAACGTCGGCGATGCTGTAGTCGGCGCCAGCGAGATAAGCGCTCTCACCCAGGCGCGTGTCCATGACCCCATAGAGCCGCTTGGTTTCGCCGACGAAGCGATCGACGGCATAAGCGATCTTGTTCTTGGCGAAATGATGGAAATGATGGGTCTGTCCGAGCATCGGGCCGACGCCGCCCATCTGAAACATCAGCCACTGCATCACGTCCATGCGGGCGAGCGCCTCTGATGGCATGAGTTTTCCGGTTTTTTCGGCGAGATAGAGGAGGATGGCACCGCTCTCGAACATCTTGTAGCCGTTGTCACGATCGACGATGCCCGGGATCTTGTTGTTCGGGCTGATGCTAAGGAATTCCGGCTTGAACTGATCATCCGCCGTAATGTCGATGGGGTGAACCTCATAGTCCAGACCGACTTCTTCCAGCATGATGGAGACCTTACGGCCGTTCGGCGTGCTCCAGGTATAAAGATCGATCAAGTTCCGGCTCCCGAAAGATCGAGGCGTTGTTGCCCCGGTAAGAGTTCTTTTCTAAGCAGGCGGCGAGGGATTGCAACGCTCACCGATCCCACGGCCATCAAGGCGCCGTCAATGCTCGACGCGATCCATCATTGACCGCAGCGATGCGCTGCTTGACGGCCGGCGCCTCGCCGTCATCAATCAGGCCGTGCTCGTAAGCGACGATCTGGAGGCGCCCCTGGACCGCAGTCAAGAGCTCATCCGGCTTCAGCAGAAAGTCCGGATTGCTCGGTCTCCCATACATCTCCTGGCCGACGGCGAAGGTGTCGTAGAGCAGCACACCACCCGGCGTCAGCGCGGCGAGCAGAAGGGGGAATAGGGGCCGATAGAGGTAGTTGACGACAATAACGGCATCGAAACGCCGATCGGTAAGCGGCCATGGCGAACCATCTTCGAGATCGGCCTGGATAATCTCGAGGCGAGAGCGCTTGGTGGCGCCAAGGGCCATTTTCAAGAGCTCCAGATCGCCGATCCGACGATCGAGAGCCGTGACGGCATGGCCTCTTTTTAGGCACCAAGCGGTATGCCGACCGCCGCCTGCGGCCAGATCGAGCACCAAACCGCCTTCGGGCACAAGATGCAGAAGTCGTTGAATCCAGGGGGATATGGACAGATTGTCGCGCATTTTCACGCTCACAAGTCGACAAAGGCTTGCATATTTTAACGTTTTGCTCAAATTAAGAGTTGATCGGTCATGTTTGAACTTGATCTCATCGGGTCGGTGACCTGCTTGCCGTCGTCATGAAATCATCCTCAACGCTGACCAGACGAGCGGATCGTTGAAAGCGATTCGTAGCGATGATGTAGTGAAAGGAGTAGCGGTGGCTACTGGAACTGTGAAGTGGTTCAACCCGACCAAGGGTTATGGATTCATCCAACCGGAAGACGGGTCGAATGACGCGTTCGTGCATATCTCCGCCGTGGAGC
>JBPCVQ010000053.1:0-3693 GCA_051010395.1 Geminicoccaceae bacterium
ACCCTGGACGATATATCAGCAGGCAACACCGCGGCACCTCCTGATGCCGTTGAACGGTTGAGGGCAGCCAACGCCTTTTTCAGGGAAGGTAGCGAGAAATTCAGGCGAGGCCCGGTTGGCCGCGTGCTGCGCAAGAGCAAGCTTGGCGAGGACGCGGTACCGAGGTCGGCGACCATTGGCGAGTTCTTCCGGGCGGGCAAGGGATCGAGAGAGAGCGTCGATTCCCTCACCCGCGCGCTTGGCGCCAATGCCACGCCCGCGGTCGAGGATTTCGTTGCGGATGAGATCTTCGCCAAGACGGTCGGCACCAATGGCCGGGTTGATCCGCAGCGGCTGCAACGGTGGATGACGCAGAACCGCCAGCCCTTGGCAGCATTCCCATCGATCCGGCAGAAGCTTGGTAATGTGGCCAATGCTGAGCGCTTGGTAACAGAACGGATTGGCTTGCGGGCGCGTTCGGCCGCTGATGTGGACAAGGGAGCTCTTGGGTTGGTGCTCAATCGTGACCCGGAAACTGTGACCAAAAGCCTTTTGTCGAGTGGCGACGCCACCACTCGGGTCCGTGAGCTTGGAAAGCTGGTCAAGGGCAACCCGCAAGCCCAGCGTGGTTTAAAGCGTGCCATTTGGGACGCCATGACGGACCAATTTGAACGCGGACCGCTGGCAAAACGGCGGGATGTGACAGGATCGCCGTTTTTGCGCCCTGAGAGCATCAATGATTTCATCGGTCGGCACACCAATACGCTCAAAGCGGCGGGCTACACGCCGACGCAGATCAAGCGGCTCGGCCAAATCGCCGATTCTGCTGAATTGGCCAGGCGCGGGCCTCCCGGAGGCTTGCCGAGAGCGGAAACCCCAGTCGAGGCCACTCAGCCTTTGGCGCTCAATCAACTTCTAAGCAGGGCCTATGGTGTAGCGCGTGGTGTTGTGAGCCCGCGCTTTGTTGCATCTGAGGTGGGATCTCGCGTGGTCAACCAATTTATCAAGAAACTCTCGAATGAGCGGGTCACAGCCTTGTTGGAAGAGGCCTTGGTCGACCCTGAGCTTGCCAAGGCGCTGCTTTTACGCCCGACCGCAGACAATGCTGACAGGATCGTCAATCGTCTTGGCTCATTCTTGGCTGGGGCCGGCTCTACGGCTAGCACAATCCCAATAGGGCCGGAGTCTGAGCAATGACCATCACGCTACCCTACCCAACGCCCCAGGGGCAGAACCTAGCCGACAACGACGCGGGCAATGGGGTCAACGCGGCTCCGATCGGCGCGCAGGAGGGCAATGCGACCGCGACCGTCAACGATATCCAGCGCTATGACAAGACGGCGATCAAGCAAGGCACCGAGAACACGCTAGCGATCAACGCCGCCCTCGGTGACATGGCCGAGCAGGACGCAAGCGCGGTCGCAATTACGGGCGGGACGATCACCGGCGCCACAGTTGACGAGGCGGTCAACGCAACGCAGATCGGCGGCCTGACGCTCCAGCAGCTCTATGATCTGGAGTACCCGGTGGGCGAGGGCATGAAAATGACCCTGAGCAACACGCCACCGGTGCCTTGGACCGGCGTGACAGCCACGTGGACGCGGGTAGGCGACAACAGATTCCCGAAGTTGAGCGATGGTATCTTGGCCCCGGGTGACGAGTTTGCGGGTGTGAGCGAGACCGATCCAACGGTTTTAACAGAGGCGCAACTACCGGCGCACACGCACGGCATGTTTACCCCCACCAATACGGCGATCGATACTATACCAGGGCCTGCCGATGGTGTTGCCCGGCAACTTAATGCAAATGGCGACCGTGACTACAAGGTCGCGAGTGATGGGGCTGCTAGAACAGTCGGCGCAACATCAAGTGTTGGCTCAGGCGATGGACACACCCACACCTACCAGAACAACCCGCCATTCTATCGAGTGGTGCTTTATCTGCGCACGGCATGACCGAGGACTACCTCTGGAACAAGCGCGCCTATCTGCTGGAACATCACCTGGTCCAGCACGAGTTGATGAACACCAAGGCACGGTTCGTCACGGTCCCGGCGGGGCGGCGCAGCGGCAAGACCGAGTGCGCCAAGCGCTATCTCGCCGGCAAGGCGATGGAAGGGACCGAGTTCAACCCGTCCCGGTTCTTCTTCGGCGCACCGACCCGGCAGCAGGCTAAGGACATCTTCTGGGCCGACATGTTGGCCTATCTCCCTAAGCCCATGATCATAGACGCGAATATCTCAGAGTTGCGTATCCGGATTACTAACTTCCGGCACCAGGAAAGCCACATCTACGTCCACGGTCTCGACAAGCCGGAGCGGATCGAGGGTTCTCCGTGGGATGGCTGCGTGATCGACGAGATTGCGAATTGTCACGCGCGGGCGTGGCCGCTTCACATACGGCCATCGCTGAGCACACCAGGCCGCTTTGGCTGGGCGTGGCTGATCGGCGTGCCGGAGGGGCGCAATCACTACTACGACATGCACCAAGCCGCCTTGCGGGACACCACGGGCGAGTGGGCGGGGTATTGGTGGCCATCCGAGGACATCCTGCCCGCTTCGGAGATCGAGGCGGCCAAGCGTGATCTGGACGAGCAGAGCTATGAGCAGGAGTATCGAGGCTCGTTCGTCACGTTCGCGGGGCAGTGCTATTACAACTATAGGGCTGAGAGGCATGAGGCGGCGCTTGAGTATGATCTGGAGCGACCACTCATTCTGGCTTTTGATTTCAACGTCGAGCCAGGAGTGGCCGTGGTGGGACAAGAGATGGCTCTCCCAAACGGGCAATTCGGCACTGGCTGGCTGGGAGAGGTCTATATCCCGCGAAATTCCAATACTCCCGCTGTTTGCCGTAAGCTCGTCCAGGATTGGGGCGGGCACAAGGGAGACGTGAGATGCTATGGCGATGCTACGGGTGGAGCCAGGCGGACGAGCGGCGAGTTTGGCAACGACTGGCAGCTTGTCGAGCGTGAGTTGCGCTCGGTCTTCGGAACGCGCCTCACGTTTCACGTGAAATCCTACAACCCGAGCGAGCGTTCACGGGTGAATGCGGTCAACTCGCGGCTCTATACCGCGGACGGGACGGTTCACATGATGGTGGACCCGGCGAAATGCCCTCATCTGGTGCGGGATTTCGAGGGCGTGCTGCTCCTGGAGGGCGGCTCGGGCGAGATCGACAAGAAATCGGACAAGAAGCTTACCCACATCAGCGACGCGGCGGGCTACTACGTGGCCGAGGAGTTCCCCGTGTCGCGGCGGATCACCGGCCACATTCCATCGGCGGACATCGAGGCGGCGATCCATGCCTAGAGCCAGGAGATCGTACGGCTACCTGATCAGCTGCCGCTTGGGCGACGCGATGGCGGCACATGTCGTCATGACGTGGGCCGCGGCCTATGCCGGGCGGGACGGCGGCGGGCGCAAGCTCGCTCAGGTGCGCTTGGTGCAGGCTGATACGCACACCTGCAACATTCACGACCTGGCGGGCAAACTGAAGGAGCACCACGACGCGATTGAGGATGGACTGGGCACGAAGTGGGACCACTACGACCGGCGCAAGCCTGAGATGTACGGGCTATCCTGCGTGGTCGATCACTCGCGCAACTCGGCATTCCGCAAGGTGCTGCGCGACCATCGCTTTGATCCCGAACTAACGCAGACGCTCAACAACGACCGGCTCGACGACTGGAGCCCTAACCTTTTGGACACCCTGATCG